>DASQNB010000474.1:0-2249 GCA_035645175.1 Geodermatophilus sp. | reverse complement strand
TGCAGCGGTCGGCGCCTCCCGCGCCGCGGTCGACTCCGGCTACTACCCGCACACCTTCCAGGTCGGGCAGACCGGCAAGACCGTCAGCCCGCAGCTGTACATCGCCGTCGGCATCTCTGGGGCGATCCAGCACCGGGCCGGCATGCAGACCAGCAAGACCATCGTCGCGGTCAACAAGGACCCCGAGGCCCCGATCTTCGAGCTCGCCGACTTCGGCGTCGTGGGCGACCTGAACACCGTCGTCCCGCAGGCCACCGAGGCCATCACCGCGCGTAAGGGGTGAGAAAGGACCCCGTCCTCCTCACGCCTCGCTCCGCTCAGCGCGAGCCTCGGGACGGGGCCGCGAGCGCCGGCCCCCGGACGGGGGCCGGCGCTCGACGCGTCAGGGGGGCGGGCGGGAGGGGCGACCGGCACACGCCGGGGAGGCGGGAAGTCCCCCGGGACGCGGCGGGTTGGCGGAGAGGTGCACGTGGTGAGCGACACCGGGCTCTGGGGCCGGCCGCACCGCCGGACGACGGCCGGGCTGCTCACCCTGGTCACGCTGATCGCCTTCGAGTCCATGGCGGTGGGGACGGCGATGCCGACGGCCGTGACCGAGCTCGACGGGCTGGCCTGGTACGCGTGGCCGTTCAGCGCCTTCCTCGTCGCCTCCGTCGTCGGCATGGTGCTCGGCGGCGAGGCGGGCGACCGGCGGGGTGCCCGGCTGGCCCTGCCGCTGGGGGTCGGCACGTTCGCCGCGGGCCTGCTGGTCTCCGGCGTAGCCCAGCACATGGCCGTCCTCGTGGCCGGCCGCGCGGTGCAGGGACTCGGCGCCGGGGTCATGGTCACCCTGCTCTACGTCATCGCCGGGCACGCCTACGAGGCGGAGCTGCGGCCGCGGCTGTTCGGGGCCATCTCCGCCGCGTGGGTGCTGCCGGCACTGGTCGGGCCGCTGGTCGCGGGCCTGGTCACCACGCACGCCTCGTGGCGGCTGGTGTTCTTCGGCCTGCTGCCGCTGGTGGCCGTCGGCCTGCTGCTCGTGGTGCCGGCCAGCCGCCTGCGCACGGCCACCCCCGGCGAGGGGGCGGCCCGGCGCAGCAACGTCGGCTGGGCGCTGTTGGCCGGCCTGGGCATCGGGCTGCTGCAGTACGCCGGGCAGCGGCTGGACGGCGTGGGTCTGGCGGTCGCCGTCGCCGGGGCGGGTGCCCTGGCGGCCGGCCTGCGCCCGCTGCTGCCGGCCGGCACCGCCCGGGTCCGTCGCGGCCTGCCCGCCGTCGTCGCCTCCCGCGGGCTGCTGGCCGGTGCCTTCTTCGGCGTGGACGCCCTGCTGCCGCTGACCCTGACCGCGATCCACGGCCACGGCCCGACCGCCGCGGGGCTGCCCCTGACCGTCGGTGCGATCGGCTGGGCAGCCGCCTCCCAGCTGCAGGGCCGGCGGCCCGACGTCCGGCGGGAGAAGGTGCTGCGGGTCGGCTTCGTGCTGCTGGCCGTGGGGCTGGCCGGCACCGCGCTGGCGGCCGTGCCGGCGCTGGGCGGCTGGCCGGCTTATGTGACGTGGGCGGTCGCCGGGCTCGGCATGGGTCTGGGCATGCCGAGCGTCGGCGTGCTGCTGCTCGACCAGTCGCCGGAGCACGAGCGCGGTGCGAACTCGGCCGCGCTGCAGATCTCCGACGTCACCGCGTCGGCGCTGTGCGTCGGCCTGGCGGGCGTCCTCGTCGCGGCTGCCACCGCCGGTGCGCTGTCGATGCCCGCCGCGGTGCTCGGCTCCGTCGCCGTCCTGACCGCGCTGGCCCTGGTCGGCGTCGGCGTGGCCGGGCGGGCGGCCGCCCCGGCGCGGCGGAGGACCCCGGCCGACGCGACTACATTGGCCACGTCATGAGCTCCTCCGAGGCGGTCTACCTGGACCACGCGGCGACCACACCGCTGCTGCCCGCGGTGCTGGCCGCGATGACCGGGCAGCTGGGCCGCGTGGGCAACGCCTCCTCTCTGCACGCCAGCGGCCGCGCCGCCCGCCGGGTCGCCGAGCAGTCGCGCGAGCGGCTGGCCGAGGCCCTGGGCGCCCGGCCCTCGGAGGTGCTGTTCACCAGCGGCGGTACCGAGAGCGACAACCTCGCCGTCAAGGGCCTGTACTGGGCCCGGCGCGACGCCGACTCCCGCCGCCGGCGCATCGTGGTCAGCCCCGCGGAGCACCACGCGGTGCTCGACAGCGTCGAGTGGCTGGCCAAGCACGACGGCGCCGACGTCACCTGGCTGCCCGTCGAGCCGACCGG
>DASQNB010000473.1:0-3248 GCA_035645175.1 Geodermatophilus sp. | reverse complement strand
TCGGCCCGCAGCGGGACCCGTGAGGGACACAACCGGACACCACAGCTGCCGGCACCGAGCGCATGGGGTGGGTGGAGGGGTGCGCCGAGCCACGGGCAGTCCGCACACAGTCCGCAAGACGGTCAATCAAGCCCCATCACTGCCGATCTTGTTCAACGGCATATGCGCAGCTCAGAGGCCATATCCGTCGCTTGTCAACGTCGTCCGATGACCCCGGATTCGTTTCGCTTCAACGTGTAGCGCGCCGAGGGGAGGTCGCTGAGCACGGGCGTGCTCGTGCCGACCCCACGGCTCGGCGACCTGACTCCGCGCGTAGATCTCACTGTCGGTTGCAGCACGGCGCGCGACGTGCTGGACATGCGCTGCTGGGTCACCTCAAGCGCGTCGAAGCAGTTCCAGTTCTCGAGCGGTGAGGCGTACGGAAGGGCGAGTAGGCCGTCCCCTCGTCGGAGGGGACGGAGGAGGAAGTGCCCGGGCGCTGGCGGGCGGGCGGGCACGACAGGTGACGCGGTCGGTCGCTGGAACGACGGCTGCCTCCACCATGGGCCGAGGCGGCCGACACCGTGAGCACCACGAGGGACTGGTCCGACGTTCCGGCCGAGGCAGCGAGGCGCGGGACCATCTTGACGCACTGATGCGTCCCCCGTCACCGTCTTGTGGCAGGGCGTGGCCGACCCCGAGTGATACCCACAGCTGGGCAGACCGACCAGCGCTGCCAGACGGCCGGGACCGACCCGCCGCCGGGCGGCATGAGAGTGGCCTCCGCGTCTGATCGGCGAGTGCAGCAGAGCAACCGCGACCTCGATGGTGGCCATGGAGGTTCATGGATTCGCAGACCACAGACGTCGTGTCCTGCTGTACAGGAGCTGCTCGCGGCCACGTCCAGGCTGTGCCGCTCTCCGCGTCGAACCAGGAGGGGCCTCGCAGTGGCAGTCAACGCAACACCCGAATCAGGTACGCAGACCGTAGGCGTCAGCAGGGAGTTCCTCGCCGACCTGAGCGATCCGACCGCCGGCCGGGTGGCCATGGCGAGGGAGCTCGCCTCGGAGAACGTGCGGATGATCGCCGACCCCGCGCCGCTGGGTCTTGGCTGCTTCGCGCTGACGACGTTCCTGCTGAGCCTGTTCAACGCAGGTCTGTTGCCGGCGGCGGGCGAGCCGATCGTCTTCGGCGTCGCACTCGCCTACGGAGGCGCGATCCAGGTGCTCGCCGGCATGTGGGAGTTCCGGAAGGGCAATGTCTTCGGCGCGACCGCTTTCACCTCCTACGGCGCCTTCTGGCTCTCGTTCTGGGCGTTCGTCACCTTCTACGCAGCCGACATCCCGGACGCCGATGACCGGGCGACCGCGGTCGGCTGGTACCTCATCAGCTGGGGCATCTTCACGGTGATCATGTGGGTCGCCTCCTTGCGTACCACCGCGGTGCTGGCCGTGCTCTTCACGCTCCTTGCCGCGACCTTCTTCGTTCTCGGGTTCGGAGACGTGGCGCAGAACGAGGGCGTGGTCAGGGTTGGCGGCTATCTGGGCCTCGTCACCGCCGCCGTCGCCTGGTACGCATGCCTCGCGGGGGTCAGTGCGTCCACCTTTGGACGCACGGTTCTGCCGAATCCGCCGCTGTACAAGCTGTGACCCTGTCCGGCGGTCGTTCGACCGACGTCCCGGCCCGAACGGTCGTCCGGCGGCGCGGGGGTGCAGTCACACGTCTGCTCTCGGCGTCCACGGTGGGCGCGCCGGTGAAGCGACCGTTCCCGAGCGCGCGTCAGGCGGCCGTTCGGTCGCCGACGCAGCGGGGGATCCGCTGGTCGGTGTCCCCACCGGACGTGCGCCCGCAAGGGACTCAGCATCTATGGGTGTCTGTGCATCCGACGCGGAGGGAGGGGGCGCGATGAGGACCAGTCGGCTGGTACTGACGGGCGCCGCGGTCGGCACGATCGTGGGCACGGCGCGCGCGGACCTGAACGCCACCCATGTGTTCAACCCGGACTGGCCGCCCCACGCCCGTTTCCATGGCGCCGCCGGCTGGGGCACGGTCGCCAGCGCTCAACTGCTCGCGCTGTGGCTGCTGTGGCGACCGGCGTGCTCCACGGCTGAGCAGGACCTGGCGGCCAAGACCGCCGCGCTCCTGCCGGCGGTCGCGTGGGCGCCGTTCTTCACGGCCCTGGCCACACCCGGCACCGCGGTCGAGGACGAGCCCGGGCACCTACCGCGCGTGGCCGGCGTGCCGCTCAACCTGGTACCCGCCACCCTGGTGCCGGCCGTTGCGGCCCTCGGCTACCTGCTGCACCGCCGCGGGCTGTAGCCCCCTGCGCTGTGGGAGTTGACGGCAGGCGGACCGACCGACGTGTCGGATCCCCCGGGGAGGCTTCACCATGCGCTGTCGCGCGCTCAGCCACCGCCAGTTGCGGCCAACTCTGGCCGACCACGTAAGTGCTGCTCAACGGCCGGAACCGTCGCTCGTCACCGACGTCCGAAGACCCCGATGACGTCCCGCTCCAACGTCTGGTCGCGGCGGTGGACCTGCGCCGTGGCTTCAGTGCGACGCGTCGGCGTGCCGGCTCAGGCTTCGGGACCGTCCTGCTGGACCTCACGCTCGGGGAGTTCTTCGACGTTCACCGGCTCGGGTGCAGCGGGCCCGAAGACCTTCGCGGCGGCCGTGATCGTGCCCTTCAGGACGTGTTGCATGTAGTTCGCGGCGGCCATGGGACCCAGGCCGAAGGGCAACAGCCCGGCCAGGAGTGGCGGTCCGACCGCCAGCGCCCATGCCCGGAGGATCTCCGACTGTGAGGCGGCGATCTCCTGCCGCTCCTTCGCCGTCAGGGCCGCCAGGGCGTCGTACGAAGCGGCCTGCCCCAACAGTGACGCGTGGGGTCCCAGGATCGCGTCGGGACGGATCTTCCCGGTCTTGTCGAGCTTGACCGCTCCCTCCGTGAGGACCAGGAGGACGGCGATGCGGGTCAGGTCAGGGTCAGTGAGGTCCCTGTCGTGGAGCAGTCCGACCTTGATCGCCGCACTCACCGCCTCCTTCAGGACCTCCCTCAGCGCGACCGGGAGCGCGGCAGCCGAGATCGCCGTCCCGTAACCCGGGAGGATCGACGGCAGGGAGTAGGAGACTGCTCGCGCCGCCCTCATCCGGTTTCCGCGCGTCGCCTGGTTGACCAGGTCTCCCGGCGCGACCAGGGGCTTGCCCGCCCGCACCTTGTCGACGACCTTCTGGGCCTCCTCGAGGGAGGGTTGGAGAGTCCGGTTGAT
>DASQNB010000472.1:0-7229 GCA_035645175.1 Geodermatophilus sp. | reverse complement strand
ACGACGTCCAGTGGCAGCCGCGAGATGGTGCGGGCGGCCCGGCGGACACCGCGGACGTCCCAGCGGTCGGTCACGCCGACGATCTCCTCGCCCGGTGTCCGTGCGTACCGGTGCGCGGTGCAGATCAGGGACTCGCACCCGGCCGCCCGCAGCTGCCTGGCGAGGTGACGGGTGTAGTCGGCGACGCCGTCGCGCGCGGGATCGAAGTGTCCGCAGACCAGCCCCACGCGCGGTCGACCCACCGGTACCTCGCCCTCCCTGCACGCCACGGCCCTCCCGGCGTGCACCGGGCCGTCGACCGCCGTCGAGGTGTCCCGGCGACGGCGGGCAGTCGAGCGATCATCGCCGTCACCGGGCGCTGTGGCCAGGCCTCCCCTCGCGGTGCGCGTGCCCAGGCGTCGGAGCAGCACCGCCATGCCCGCTCCAGGCGTGCCCGCGGCCACCGGTGCGACCCGGCGGCCGGCCCCGGCACGTCCGGCGGCGGGTCCCGGCCAGGGTTGGGTGGGAAGGACGGCGATGCCAGCAGGTGCACACGCACGTAGGGCCCGGTCGGCTGACCGGGCCCTACGTGGGGGGTGCTGCAGGGCTCCCCCGAGCACCGGGCCGCCGCCATCGTCCCGGCTGACGGCCGGACTCAGGCCGACAGGTCGGCGACGTCGGTCGCCTCCGCCCGCCCCGTGGCCACATCGACCGCGGAGCCGAGCAACCTCGTTCGATCCCCTGACGGGGACGGGGCCTGCCACGCCACGAACCCGTCAGGACGTACGAGGATCGCTCCCCGCGCCCCGACGCCGTACCGGAGGGCCAGCGAGCCGTCCGGGTCGGGCAGGTCCGGCCCGAACCGGAGCACCGCGAGCGGCAGGTCACCCGACGCCAGCCGGTCCGCGGCTGCGCGCCAGTCGCTGCCCCCGGGGCCGGTGAGCAGCGTCAGCCGGCCGTCGAACAGGTCGAGGGTGGAGACCCGGCGACCGGTCACGTCCAGCCAGGCGTGCGGCGCGCGGCGCCCGGGAGCGGCGCGCTCGCCGATGGTCGCCGGCGGCTCCACGTGCTCCGTGGGCGCGATGGCCGCGGAGACGTAGGTGACGCCGAAGTCCTCGAGGCCCGACGCCTCATGGGCTCCCTCGCGCTGCTGCAGTGACCGCAGCGCATTGGCCAGGCCCACCGGGCGTCGCTCCTCCTCGTACGTGTCGAGCAGTGCCTCGTCGGCCCATCCGCGCAGCACCCAGGCGAGCTTCCACGCCAGGTTGTGCGCCGCCGCCACGCCCGTGTTCATGCCGGTGGCCCTCCGCGGCGATGTCCGGGTGGCCGCGTCGCCCACGAGGAAGACCGGGCCACTGCGGAACCGGGCGGCCACCTCGGCGCCGAACGTCCACTCGAACGTGCCCTGCACCTCGACGTCGAGATCCGGGAGGCCGGTGGAGGCGCGGATGCGCTCGACCACCTCCTCAGACGTGGGCGTGACGGGGTCGCCGTCCCCCCGCTCCCAGCCGTACCCCCACCGGTTTCGTCCCGACGCCACGAACAGCGCCTCCGCACCTGGAGTCGTCACCCAGTACAGGGCGAACGGCGGGTCGGGGACCACCCCGTCGAGATCGGCGGCGAACAGGTACGTCAGCTGCCGCCCCTCCGAGCCCAGGTGCTCCAGCTCGATGCCGAGGGCGCGACGGACGGTGCTGCGCGGACCGTCCGCGCCGACGAGGTACCGGACGCGGACGTCGTACTCCGCCGCCGACCCCGACCGCGGACGGAGCGTTGCCCGCACGCCGTGGCCGTCGACCTCGAAGCCCACCAGTTCCGTGCGGAAGCGCACGTGTCCACCGCGGTCCTCCACGTGCTCGAGCAGCACCGGTTCGAGGTGGTCCTGGGGGACGAACGCGAACGGCGTCGGGCTCATGGTCGAGACGTACTGGGCAGCGGGCGCACCCAGCGACTCCACAGCGACCACGGGAGCGGCCAGCACGGGGGAGATGCCCAGCTCCAGCCGGACGTCCTGCCCGGCCGAGTACACGCGCTGGTCCAGGCCCCAGGACCGGAGGATCTCCATGGTCCGCGGCCGGACGCCGGCCGCCTTCGGGAAGATCGAGGTGCCCGCGTGCCTCTCGACGACCAGGACGCGGATGCCGGCACGGGCCAGACCGGCGGCGGTGGTGAGGCCGGCGGGGCCGGCGCCGACGACGAGGACGTCGTAGGTCTCGGGTTGTGGCGACACGACATCGCTCTCTGTGTCCGGAAGGGGATGTGTCCACCTCACGGTCGCCGCCCGGACCCGCGGGCGGATCCGTACCGGCTACGGAGTTAGCGCCGCGACCCGGCTACGGAGCTGGCCGCGATCGGCGGCAGCCAGCTTGGCCAGCAGGCTCGCCACGTGGGTCTCGACCGTGCGCGGCGAGAGGTAGAGCCGGCCGGCGATCTCCGCGTTGGTCAGCCCCGCGGACACCAGGCCGAGGACGTCCATCTCGCGGCTGGTGACGCCGACGGCGCGGAGGGCGGCGGGCACGGGCGATGTCCCACGGCCGCGCCGCGTCGGAGCGCCCGCCCGCTTCAGCAGGTCGCGGCAGGTGCGGGCCGGCTGGTGGTCGCCGACGCGCTCGTGCTCGGCCAGGTCGCGGCGCAGCAGGGGGACCGGGTCGCCCCAGCCGTCGGCGACCGCGGCCTCGAGGACCAGCAGGCGGAACAGCCGGTGCAGCCAGGCCACGCGGGCGAGGTCGGCCTCGCCGAGGTCGAACCGCGCCACGGCCTCGTCGGGCCGGCCTCCGCGCCCGGCGGCGATCGCGTCGGCGTAGTGCAGCGCTCCGCGGTTGGCCGGACGCAGCGCCGCCGGGAGCCCGCGCAGGACGTCGCGGGCCGCGGCGCCCCGGTCGTCGACGACCGTGCGCAGCAGCGCCCACAGCCCGAACTGGTGCAGCGGGGCGGCCACCCGGTGCTCCACGAGCCCGCTCATGCCCGCGTCGAGCGTCGCGTTGGCGCCGGTGAGGTCGTGCGCGAGCAGCAGGGGCAGGGCGCGGACGGCGGCCGCGAGCGGTGCCGCATCCGGCCAGGCGGCGGACACCGGGAGCCGGGCCAGCGCCGCCTCCATGCCGGTCGGGTCCCCGGCCGCGGCCCGGGCGAGGGCGACGGCGAACGCGCTGCCCGCCTGCGCCTCCGGCAGGTGCAGCCAGGCCGCCCGGTCGAGGAGCGCCCGCGCCGGGGCCTCCACGGCTCGCGGGCCGTGCTGCACGACGATCGAGTCGAACAGGACCACGTCGGCGGCGCTGGCCTGACCGAGCAGTCCCGCCGCCACGGCCAGCTCCCTGGCCCGGGGCAGCGCCTCGGAGGTCTCCCGCTCCAGCAGCTCCACCGTCCCCAGCCCGATCAGGGCGGTCACCTGCTGCGGGACCAGCCGGTGCTCGGCGGCGACCTGCGCGGCACGGGAGAAGGCGGCCCGCGCGGCCGGGGGGCTGCGCAACCGTTCCACCCGGCCGGCGATGTCCAGGGCCTCGCACAGCACGGCCGGCACCCCCGAGCGCTCGGCCCGGGTCACGGCCGCGGCGGCCAGCGGGCCCGCGCGCTCCACGTCGCCGGCGCCGAACGCGGAGTCGGCGGCCAGCAGGAGCGAGCGCGGGTCGTCGGGGCGTCCGGCCCGCTCGACGTAGGCATCGGCGTCCCTCCACCGCCGGGCGGTCACCGCCGTGCGGGCCAGCCGCAGGCACAGCTCCGCGTGCCGCTCACCCGTCGCGGAGGGCAGGGCTGCCACGCCGGCGTCCAGCGCATCGCCGACGCGACCGGTGGCCGTCAGCACGGTGACCCGTTCGATGGCGACCGCCGCGGGGACGGCGCCCGTCCGTGCCGCCTGGTCGAGCAGCTGCTCGGCGCGATGCAGCGCGCCGGTCGTCCGGTCCTGCCGCGCCAGCTCCAGGAAGAGGGTCGCAGCCCTGTCCCGCTCGTGGCCCGCGGCGAGCAGCTCGGCGGCGCGGGCGACGTCGTCGTGCCGGCCGCGCGCCAGCAGCGCCTCGGCCACTCTTCGTGCCAGGGCGGCTCGTTCGGGCGGGAGCAGGCCCGTGACGACCGCTTCCCGCATCAGCGCGTGCCGCCACCGCAGGCGGCCTGCGTCCTCGCGGAGCAGATGAGCGTCCGCGGCGGCCCGGGCAGCGGCGAGCACGACGTCCTCCGGCTGCCCGACCACCGCCGGGAGCAGCTCCCAGTCCGGATCCGTTCCCGCCACGGCGGCCGCGCACAGGCACCTGTGCGCGCAGGGATCGAGGAGGGAGAGCCGACGGCGCACCAGCGCGGCCATCGTCCGGGGAACGGGGGGCGACGTCGAGGCGGTGGCCGTGCGCACCGCCTCGTCGACGAGCTCTTCGGCCAGCAGGGGCAGTCCGTCGGCCCGCGCGACGAGAGCCGCGAGCTCGTCCTCACGCAAGCGACCGGCAGCCCGCGTACCGGCGAGGGCCGCGAGCGCTGCCGGACCGAGCCGGGAGAGGGTCACGGTGTGGACACCGGGGCTGGTGGCCAGCCGGTCCACCGCCGTGGCCCCCGGCTCGTCGTCGCGCGCGGACGCCGCCACGAGCAGGGGTAGATCGCTCAGGCGGTCCGCGAGGTACGCCAGCATCGCGAGCGTGTCGGCGTCGGCCCAGTGCAGGTCTTCCAGCACGAGGAGGCACGGCCCACCGACGAGCGCGTCCAGCACGCGGACGACGGCCTCGCCCAGGAGGAGCACCGGGTCGATGCTGGGTTCCGGCCCGTTCACCACGCCGGTGGCCCAGCCCGGCAGCAGGCGACCCAGCGCGGTCCGGTACGGCGCCGGAACGGTTCCCGGGTCGAGGTCGTCCGCGCCGCCCCGGAGCAGCGCTTCGACCAGAGGTCGATAGGCACCGCCGAACTCCGTGGCGCGGCCGGACAGGACCTGCACCCCGTGTCCGCGAGCCAGCCGGACCGCCTCGGTGAGCAGCCGGGACTTCCCGACTCCAGCCTCACCGACGACCAGCAGGATCCCGCCGCTACCCTCCGCGGCGCGAGTGACTGCGGATCGCACGGCGGCCATGGCGTCAGCCCGCCCGATCAGCGGCGCCGCGTCCACCTGCACGTCATACGCCCCGCGCGGCACCGTGTCACCGCCTCCTGGGCCGCCGTTCGCTCGGGCTCGACGCGCCGCCCTCGGCCACCCACCCGACCGACGACCGCTGGCTGCCAGCAGCGGGTCCCAGCAGGGGCTGGGGGTCGGGATGGATCGCGACCGCCGGCCGGCGGGAACGCACGTGGGGCCCGGTCAGCTGACCGGGCCCCACGTGTTCGACCGGGGGTTCACCTGGGGTTCTCCCGAGCGCGGGATTCGGGGAGACGAATCCAGCCCTTCGGGGAGAACCCCGGGGTGGAGGTGGCGGGAATCGAACCCGCGTCCTACGACGCATCACCAGGGCTTCTCCGAGCGCAGTCCGCTCTGTCTCTGCTCGACCCCACCGATCCCACGAACAAGTCGGTGTGCCGGGCCCAGTCGCTGTGAGGTGTCCCGCGCGCGCCCGCGACCGGCACGCACGGTGAGTCATCTAGCTGATGCCAGGATCCGGGCCGATGACGAACCCGGGCTGACAGACGGACCTACGCTGCGTCAGGCAGCGAGGGCCACGTCGCGCTGACTGAGGTCGGCGCTTGTGTTGTTTCCGACGCGTGGTTAACGAGCTCATCGTCGGCTTCCTCGGCTCGCTTCCCCTGGTCATCCGACCGCAGTCGAGACCATTCACCCCCTGTGCAGTTGTGCAGACAGCCTAACGGCACCCGCCGACGGGATGTTCCCGCAGCGCCGCCGGTGTCCCCCGACCGTGTCGACCACCGGCGTCCGGCTGCCCCCGACGGCGCGTCGGGCCGCCCCCCGCCCATGATCACGGCGGGACGGCGTGCCTCAGATCCAGCCGCGGCGCTTGAACACGGCGTACAGCGTCACGCTCACACCGACCATCAGCACCAGCGCGAACGGGTAGCCGAGGTCCCAGCCGAGCTCGGGGATGTCCTCGAAGTTCATGCCGTACACGGTCCCGACCAGCGTCGGCGCGAAGAGGATGGCCGCCCAGGCGGAGATCTTCTTGACCTCCTCACCCTGGGCGATCGAGGCTTCGGTCAGCTCCCGGATCTCCTCGTTCTGCCGCTGCGCCACGAGCGTGGCGTTCACGGTGAGGATGTCGCGCAGCTGCAGGCGGAACGCCTCCACCCGCTCGGTGACCTGGACGACGTGGTCCTCGACGTCGCGCAGGTAGCTGCGCAGCTCCTCGTCGACGCCGTACTTGTCGAAGCCGGCGGCGATCGCGGCGAGGATGCCGGTCAGCGGCTGCGCGGCCCGCTGGAACTCCAGCACCTCCTGCGACAGCTCGTAGATGCGCCGGGAGACGCCGGGGTCGCCGCGGAAGACCTCGGTCTCGATCTCGTCGATGTCGGTGGCCAGGCCCGCGACCACCGGCGAGTACCCGTCGACGACGGCGTCGAGGATCGCGTACAGCACCGCCTCGCTGCCCTTCTCCAGCAGCGCCGGCTCGCTCTCCAGCCGCCGGCGCACCCGCGAGAGGTCCGGGGACTCGCTGTGCCGCACGGTGATGGCGAAGTTCCGGCCGAGGAACAGGTGCAGCTCGCCGAACTCCACCTCCTCTGCCGCGTCGAGGTAGCGCGCGGCCTTGAGGACGACGAACAGCGTGCTGCCGTAGCGCTCGAACTTCGGCCGCTGGTGGGCCTTGATCGCGTCCTCGACCGCCAGCTCGGGCAGGTCGTACTGCTCGGCCAGCTCCCCGAGCTCGGCCGGCTCGGGCCGGTAGAGACCCAGCCACACCAGGCGCTCGGGGTCCTCGACCAGCCAGTCGTGGCTCTCGGCCACGCTGTCCGGCGTCGCCACCCGCCGGCCCGAGGAGTAGACGGCGTTGTCGACGACGACCGCCGGCCGCGGCGGAGGCTCCGGCGCCAGGACCGGCGGCGGGGCGAGGGTCAGCTCGGCCCGCGGCCGGCGGGTCAGGGTGGACAGGGCGGTGAGGGACGCACGACGGCGGTCGACCACGGCGGACTCCCAGGAGACGCTGGAGCGGGGGGACTGCTCGGAGTCCGCGCCCCGCGCGAGCGCGTCAGGCGGTGCAGACCCCGGTGCCGGTACTGGGCGGTTCACTGGGCACGCGCGCAGCACCTCCCGTCGTCCGTGGGCCGGCCCCGTCGAGAGGGCCGTCGTCCATCGTGACACGAGCTGTCCACCCCGCTCCCCCGGCCGGGTGAACAGCGGC
>DASQNB010000471.1:0-6314 GCA_035645175.1 Geodermatophilus sp. | reverse complement strand
GGCGCCGCAGACGAACGGCACGGTGAACTCGCTCTTGGCGATGTGGTGCGCCTCGTCGGCCGGGGTGAGCACCTCGGACTCGTCGATGTAGTCGACCCCGAGGCTCTGCAGCACCTGGGCCTCGACGAAGTGCCCGATCCGCGCCTTGGCCATGACCGGGATGGACACCGCGTCGACGATGCCCTGCACCATGTCCGGGTCGCTCATCCGCGCGATGCCGCCCTGGGCGCGGATGTCGGCGGGCACCCGCTCGAGGGCCATGACGGCGACCGCGCCGGCGTCCTCGGCGATCTTCGCCTGCTCGGGGGTGACGACGTCCATGATGACGCCGCCCTTGAGCTGCTCGGCCATGCCGCGCTTGACGGCCTCGGTGCCAGTGGTGCTGGTCCCGGTGGTGCTGGGTCCGGTGGTGCTCGCTCCGGTCGCGCTGTGCTCTGCCACGGGGACTGCCTCGGTCTCGGACGTCGGGGAGGGTCCCCTCGATGCTACGGGCGGCCCCGGCCGCCACCGGCGGCGCTGCTGGTGACCTCGCGCAGGCCGTCCTCGATGTCGAAGAACCGCGGCGGCGGCCGGGAGGCGTGCAGCCGCAGCAGGCTGGGCAGCCGCCGGGAGCGCAGCGCGGTGGTGTCGCGGACGGCGTCGTTGTAGAAGCGCCGGGCCAGGCCGATCCGGGTCGCGGTCCCCTCGAGGTCCGCGCGCAGCGCCGCGGGCAGGCCGAGCAGGTCGGCGGGGAGCTCGCGCAGCTCGCGGCCCAGCGCGTTCTCCGCCAGCTCGCGGTCGCCGGTCAGCGGGGCGCGGACCTCCCGCACGGCGGCCGCCAGCCGGGCGGCCCGCTCCTCCCCCACCACGGCGGCGTGGTCGCGGCAGAGCTCCTCGGCCAGGGCGGCACGGCGCTGCAGCTGGGTGTCCAGGGCCGTCCAGGCCCGCTCGACCCGTGCCTCCAGGCGGCCCAGCCGGGTCAGCGTCCACGCCACCCAGGCGACCAGCAGCAGGACGACGGCGGCGGTGAGGAGCAGCCAGACGTCGGGGGTCACGACGGGTCAGGCTAGCGCTGCACCCACCGCCGCAGGGACGACCAGGCCGGTGCATCCCCCGGCACGGCGGTCAGGTCGTCCAGCTGCGCGTCGTCGTCCGCCGCGGTGACCTCACCGCCGCCGGGCAGGACGACGGTCTCGTAGACGGCGAGCACCCGGCGGGCCACCACCGACCAGTCGTACCCGGCGGCCGCCCGGCGGCCGGTGTCGGACAGCCGCGTCCGGCGCTCGCGGTCGGCGAGCAGGTCGGACAGGGCCCGGGCCAGGGCGCGCGCGTCGCCACGGCGCACCAGCACGCCCGCCTCGCCGTCCTCGAGCACCGTGGCGAACGCGTCGAGGTCGCTGGCGACGACCGGCGCGCCGGCGGCCAGGGCCTCGATGAGGACGATCCCGAAGGACTCCCCCAGCAGGTTGGGCGCGCAGTACACGTCCACCGACCGCAGGAAGGCGGCCTTCTCCGCCTCGGTGAGCTCGCCGAGCAGCGAGACGTGCGGGGCGAGGTCCTCGCCGACCAGGTCCCGGAGGGCGTCGGGGTCACCGCGGCCGGCGATGAGCAGCTGGGCGCCGGGGTGCTCCCGGACGACGGTGCGCATCGCGTCGAGCAGCACCGGCAGGCCCTTGCGGGGCTCGTCGTAACGGCCGAGGAAGCCGACGGTCGGCCCGTCGACGCCGCGGGTGTGGCCGGGCAGCGAGGGGCCGTGCGCGAAGGCGCCGACGTGCACGCCGTTGGGGATGATCACCGCGTCGCCGCCGAGGTGCTCGACCTGCACCCGGCGGGCGAAGTCCGAGACGGCGATGCGGCCGTTGATGCGCTCCAGCCAGGGCCGGGCCCAGGGGCCCAGGGCGGCCAGCCACTTCGAGCGCGTGGTGGCCGCGTGGAACGTGGCCACGATCGGTCCTCGGGCGATCATGCACACCAGGAAGGACACCGACGGCGAGGCCGGCTCGTGCGCGTGGACGACGTCGAAGCGCCCCTCCCGCAGCCAGCGGCGCACGCGGGTGGCGCTGACCGGCCCGAACTGCATGCTGGCCATCGAGCCGTTGTACGGCACCGGCACGGTCCGCCCGGCCCAGGTGGCGAACTCCGCCGGCAGCGACTCCTCGTGCTCGGCCGGGGTCAGCACCTCGACGTGGTGGCCCATCCCGCGCAGCGTCTCGGCGAGGTCGCGCACGTGGTACTGCACCCCGCCGGGGACGTCCCACTGGTAGGGGCAGACCAGCCCGATGCGCATCAGCCGCGCCCCTGCCGGGGCGGGTCGGGCGGGACGTCGTCCCAGATCCGGCCGAGGACGTGCCAGTCCTCGGGGCGCTCGGCGAGGCCGGCGGTGAACGCGTCGGCCACGCCCTGCATCGCGGCAGGCACCCGGTCGCGGAGCCGGCCGGGCCCGCCGACCGGCACCTCGGGCTGGACGTCGAAGGCCCAGCCGCGGTCGGTGAACCGGCAGATCGCGGGGTGCAGCGCGGCGCCGGTCTGGGCCGCCAGCAGTGCGGGCCCACCAGGCATGGTCGCCCGGCGACCGAAGAACTCCACCGGCACGCCGCCGGCACCCAGGTCGCGGTCGACCAGCAGACAAACCCAGCCGCCGCCGTCCAGCCACTCGCGCAGCACCGCCGAGCTCGGCCGCGGCCCCCCGGTGAGCGGCACCACCCGCATGCCCAGCGTCTCGCGGAACTCCAGGAACCGCCGGTAGAGCGACTCCGGCCGCAGCCGCTCGGCCACCGTCATGAAGGGCCCGCCCAGGAAGTCCACCAGCCACACGCCGGCGGCGTCCCAGTTGCCGCTGTGCGGCAGGGCGAACACCACGCCGCGGCCGTCGGCTCGGGCCCGCTCCATGTGCTCAACGCCGGAGCTCACGGTGTCGGCCACGATCCGCTCCCGGGACAGCCGCGGCAGCCGGAACGCCTCTTGCCAGTAGCGCGCGTAGGAGCGCACCGCGCGGGTGGTCAGCTCGTCGAGGGACTGCTCGTCGAGGCGGCCGCCGGTGGCGACGCGCAGGTTGGCGCGCAGCTGCCGCACGCCCCGGCCGTTGCGCGCGGCGGCCCACCGGCCGGCGGTGTCGGAGGCGCCGCGGGCCACCGGCTCGGGCAGCGCCTGCACCGCGCTCCAGCCGGCGGCGTATCCGAGGTCGGCGAGCCGGGCCGTGACGCGGGCGCGCACCCCCGGCGAACCCGGCACCAGCCGCAGCGCCGGGGCAGCCGCGGCCGGTGCCCCGGCGTCCGCCTCCGGCGCGTCGGTCACGGCACCCGGCCCGGCGACGGCGGGGACGACGGCGGCGCCGGGGAGGAGGGCGGGGTGGGCAGGGCCCGGCCCCGGGCCTGCCGGTGGACGGCGGCGAACCGCTGGGCGACGGTCACCGCGCTGCCCACCGTCAGCACCCACAGCGCCACGTGCAGGGCGTAGGGGATGCCCAGGCCCAGGAAGCCGGTGCCGACCAGCACGAGGATCAGCCGCTCGGTGCGCTCCACGACGCCGACGTCGCAGGTCAACCCCATGCCCTCGGCGCGGGCCTTGACGTAGGAGGTGAGCACGCCCAGCACCAGGCACAGCAGCGCCAGCAGGACGATCAGCCGGTTGTCCCCTCCCCCGGAGAACCACCAGACCAGCGCCCCGAAGATCGCCGCGTCGGCCGCGCGGTCGCCGGTGGAGTCCAGGACCGCGCCGAAGACCGAGCCGCCGCCGCGGGCCCGGGCCAGGGCGCCGTCGAGCATGTCGAGCAGCACGAAGACGGTGACGGTGAACGCGCCCCAGAACAGCTGCCCGGTCGCGATCAGACCGACCGCACCGGCGATCGCGCCCAGCGTGCCGACCAGCGTGACCGCGTCGGGGGTGACGCCGGCCCGCGCCAGCCGGGCCACCACCGGCGCCCAGAACCGGCCCACCGCGGCGCGCGCGTTGCCGCCGAGCACCTCAGGCCTCCGGGGCCGGCCGGCCGTCCGGCCACTGCTGTGCGAGCAGCGCCCGCGTCTCGCGCAGCACCTGCGGCAGCACGCGGGTCAGCCCGATGACCGGCATGAAGTTGGTGTCCCCGCCCCACCGCGGCACCGCGTGCTGGTGCAGGTGGTCAGCGATGCCGGCGCCCGCGACCGAGCCCTGGTTCATGCCGATGTTGAACCCGTGCGCCCCGGTCACCGTGCGCACCACCCGCATGGCGGTCTGGGTGAACTCGCCCAGCTCGGCGACCTCCGCGGCGGTGAGGTCGGTGTAGTCGGGCACGTGCCGGTAGGGCACGAGCATCAGGTGCCCGGCGTTGTACGGGTACAGGTTGAGAACGGCGAACACGTGCTCGCCGCGCGCAACGACCAGACCCTCCTCGTCGTCCATCTGCGGGATCAGGCAGAACGGGCAGTCGTGGGCACCGGTCGGCTTGCCCTCGCCGCGGATGTAGGCCATCCGGTACGGCGTCCACAGGTGCTCGAAGACCGTGGCGGGGCCGCCGTCGTCGCTGGAGACGGCGACGCTGAAGGCCTCCTCCGAGTCGGTGCTCATCCGGCCACCGTCAGGCCCGGTCCGAGGACCTCGGCGGTCGGGTCGGTGTTCGCCCGGCCGGCCACCCACTCGGCGATCGCGGCCACCGCCCGCTCGACGGGGACGCCGTTGTGCTGGCTGCCGTCGCGGAAGCGGAAGGAGACCGCGCCGGCCTCGGCGTCGGTGGCCCCGGCGATCAGCACGAAGGGCACCTTCTGCTTGCTGGCGGTGCGGATCTTCTTCTGCATCCGGTCGTCGGAGTCGTCGATCTCCACGCGGATGCCGCGGGCGCGCAGCTGCAGGGCGACGTCGCGCAGGTAGCCGACCTGCTCGTCGGTGACCGGGATGCCGGTCACCTGCACCGGCGCCAGCCACGCCGGGAAGGCGCCGGCGTAGTGCTCGGTGAGGACGCCGAAGAAGCGTTCGATCGAGCCGAACAGGGCGCGGTGGATCATCACCGGCCGCTGCCGCGAGCCGTCGGCGGCGGTGTACTGCAGGTCGAAGCGCTCGGGCAGCATCAGGTCGACCTGGATGGTCGACATCTGCCAGGTCCGGCCGATCGCGTCGCGCGCCTGCACCGAGATCTTGGGGGCGTAGAACGCCGCGCCGCCGGGGTCGAGGACGAGCTCCAGGCCGCTGTCCTGGGCGGCCTCGCGCAGCGCGTCGGTCGCCCGCTCCCAGTCCTCGTCACTGCCGATCGACTTGTCCGGGTCGCGGGTGGACAACTCCAGGTAGAAGTCGTCCAGCCCGTAGTCGGCCAGCAGGCCGAGCACGAAGTCCAGCAGGGAGCGGATCTCGCCCTGCATCTGCTCGGGGGTGCAGTAGATGTGCGCGTCGTCCTGGGTGAAGCCGCGGGCCCGGGTGAGGCCGTGCACGACCCCGGACTTCTCGTACCGGTACACCGTGCCGAACTCGAACAGCCGCAGCGGCAACTCGCGGTAGGAGCGTCCGCGGGAGTCGAAGACGAGGTTGTGCATCGGGCAGTTCATCGGCTTGAGGTAGTAGTCCTGCCCCTGCCGGCGGACGTGACCCTCCGCATCGCGCTCCTCGTCGAGGTGCATCGCGGGGTACATGCCCTCCGCGTACCACTGCAGGTGTCCCGACGTCTCGAACAGCGAGCCCTTGGAGATGTGCGGGGTGTTGACGAAGGAGTAGCCGGCCTCCTCGTGCCGCCGGCGGCTGTAGTCCTCCAGCTCCCGGCGGATGATCCCGCCCTTGGGGTGGAACACCGCCAGCCCCGAGCCGATCTCGTCGGGGAAGCTGAAGAGGTCGAGCTCGGCGCCCAGCCTGCGGTGGTCGCGCCGCTCGGCCTCCGCCACCTGCTCCAGGTACGCCTTGTGCGCGTCCTTGCTCTCCCACGCGGTGCCGTAGACCCGCTGCAGCTGCGGGTTCTTCTCGCTCCCCCGCCAGTACGCAGCGGCGCTGCGGGTCAGCGAGAAGGCCGGGATCGAGCTGGTCCGCGGCACGTGCGGCCCGCGACACAGGTCGGTCCAGACCCGCTCGCCGGTGCGCGGGTCCAGGTTGTCGTACATGGTCAGCTGCGCGCCGCCGACCTCGACGTCGGCGCCTTCGGCGGCGGGGAGGGCGGGATCGGAGGCATTGCCACCCTTGAGGCCGATCAGCTCCAGCTTGAACGGCTCGTGGGCCAGCTCGGCCTGCGCGTCGGCGTCGCCGATCTCCCGGCGGGAGAAGTACTGACCCGCCTTGACGATCTCCTGCATCCGCTTCTCGAGGGCCTTCAGGTCCTCGGGGGTGAAGGGCCGCTCGGGGGCGAAGTCGTAGTAGAAGCCGTTCTCCACCGGCGGGCCGATGCC
>DASQNB010000470.1:0-5658 GCA_035645175.1 Geodermatophilus sp. | reverse complement strand
CGAGCCGAGGCGGGCGACGGCCTGACAGAGCCGGGTGACGGCGTTGTCGTCGTGGACGAAGGAGCCGTGGCCGGGCTTGCCGGCGGCGGTGAGCCGCATCCAGGCCAGGCCCTTCTCCGCCGTCTGGACGAGGTAGAGGCGCAGGTCGTCGCGGACGGTGATGCTGAACCCGCCGACCTCGCTGATCGCCTCGGTGCAGCCCTCGAAGAGGTCGGGGTGCTCGTCGACGAGGTAGCGGGCACCGAGCCGGCCGCCGGCCTCCTCGTCGGCGACGAAGGCCAGGACGACGTCCCGCGGCGGCTGGACGCCGGTGCGCGCCCAGTCACGCACGAGCGCGAGGGTCATCGCGTCCATGTCCTTCATGTCGACCGCGCCGCGGCCCCAGACGTAGCCGTCGCGCTCCTCCCCGGAGAAGGGGTGCACGCTCCACTCGGCCGGGTCGGCGGGGACGACGTCCAGGTGGCCGTGGATCAGCAGCGCGGGCCGCTCACGGTCCTGCCCCGGGATGCGGGCGACCAGGCTGGCCCTGCCCCGCTCCGACTCGTGGATGACGCTGCCGATGCCGACCTCGTCGAGCTTGCCGGCGACCCACTCCGCCGCCTGGCGTTCGCCCTTGCCGGTGGCGGTGTCGCCGGTGTTGGTCGTGTCGATGCGGATGAGGTCGGACAGCAGCTCCGCGACCTCCTCCTGGGCTCGGGCGAGGGGGGCCGGCGTCGTGTCGGACATGCCGCTGATCGTGCCACCGGGGGTGTGCGGCCCCCGGTCGAGGCTCGGTTATGCTGACTCTCGGCGCTCGCGAGGGCGCCCACCTGTCCGGGTGGCGGAATGGCAGACGCGCTAGCTTGAGGTGCTAGTGCCCTTTATCGGGCGTGGGGGTTCAAGTCCCCCCTCGGACACAACATTGCCCCGGTGTTCCTGCAGGTCGGAGCCCAGGGTGTCTTGCTGTAGGCGCCTCCGAGGCCCGCGTGATACCCGCGTGGTACTTCGCGCCTCGGTTCAGCCCTCCAGCAATGCCGCGAGGCGGTCCGCAGCCTGGCGGCCCATGCCGGGGTGCACGTGCTGGTACACGGTGAGCGTGATGGTGGCGCTGGCGTGACCCAGCCGCTCCGAGACCAACTTCACCGGCACGCCGTCGGCGAGCAGCAGAGTGGCGTGCGTGTGCCGGGGGTCGTGCAGCCAGATCACCGGCAGCTGCTCCGCCCCCAGCGCCCTGCGGGCCTGGACGACCTGGCCGGCGAAACGGCGGGAGAACCGCTCCGGGTGCCGATGGGTGCCGTCGAGGTTGCTCAACACGAGGGCCGAGTCGCGCACGAGGTGCTGGGCCCGCCGTCCGCGAGCCGTCCGGTACGCGCGAAGCGCGGCCACAGTGCCGAAGTCGAGGTCGATCACCCGAGACCGGCCCGTCTTGGTCGGCCCCTCGACGAGACGCTCGCTGGCGCCCTTGGCCCTCACACCACGCCGGAGCTGCAGCCGGCCGGCGTGGAAACGGGCCTCCCCCGACCCTGCCCCCGGCAGTCACTCGACCGGTCCCGATCTGGAGGACGGGCGTGCCGGGCATCTCTCTTCCACGCCGGTCGACCGGCTGAGGCCTGCTCGCGCCACGCCGCGTCGTGATGCGCGGAGGGAAGGTCTTGTCGACCCACGACCACGGGAGGAGAATTCGGGACGGGAAGGAACGGCGATGACTGCGGACGTCTGGAATTTTCGCGACTTTCGGCCCATCTCCGCCGGGGATGTGGACCTCTCTGCCTTCGAGGTGATGGGTCGCGATGGTTCGATCGGTGTCGTGGACAGGGCGACCAACAAGGTCAGTGCCAGTTTTCTGGTCGTCGACACCGGCGACTGGCACCCGGATCACCAGGTCATTCTTCCGGCCTACACGGTGGAACGGATAGATCCCGAGAAGAGAGTTGTCTTCGTGGACCGCACCCGCAAGGAGATCGAGGACGCGCCGGACGTCACGCGCGCGGAGATGCGGACGGCCCGCTTCCAGGACCGGTTGTCGGGCTATTACCACGGTTTGTACGACACCGGACTCTGACGATCCACCCGTCAGGCTCAGGATCACCAACGGCTCATCCCTGATGACGCACGCCGGGTGTCATCAGGGTTCGGAATGAACGGCTTCTTACCGTTTCGGTTCACTCCTCGGCTGGAAGGGGCAGGTTAGCTCACATCACGACAGTCGTGTGCGCATGTAGCCACTCGCCCCTCGGACGCAGAGCTGGAACCCCCGCGCCCGTGTGGCCGTGGGGGCCGGTCGTCCATGGGTACGTCGGTGAACCTCCCGCGTGGCTCGAGCGTCCACGACGACACCTGCATCGAGTACAAGACCCTCGATGCCTCACCGTGGAGCCGGTCGGCCGCCGTGTGATGTGCCGTCTCTCGAATAGTCGCCGCCGCTCCCGGACGACGTCCAGCGAGCAGATCGCCACGCCGCCTCTGCAGCGATGCCTGTTGCTCCCTGTGCCGGTCATCGACACACTGCAGAGGTCGCATCACATGGGACGAGGTGGTCGACGATGACGCTGTCCGAGGATGTCGCCTACGCCACCGCGACGGAGTTGGCCGCGCGAATACGGCGACGCGACCTGTCGCCGGTCGAGCTGCTCGACGCCGTCATCGCCCGCATCGAGGCCCGTAACCCGAGCCTCAACGCACTGGTCTTCACCGCGTTCGACGAGGCGCGGGACCGAGCGAAGGAAGCGGAACGGGCGCTGACCTCCGGGCAGCCGCTGGGTCTCCTGCACGGCGTACCGACCGCGATCAAGGATCTGTTCGATTTCAAGCCCGGGTGGCGGGCGACCCTCGGTGGTATCCGGGCCCTCAGGGACTTCAGCGTGCCGGCCTACTGCACCTATGCCGAGCGCATGGAGGCCGCCGGGGCAGTCCTGGTCGGCAAGACGAACAGCCCGGTGATGGGCTTCCGTGGCACGTGCGACAACTACTTGTTCGGCCCCTCGCGCAATCCGTTCGACCAGTCGCGGAACACAGGTGGCTCCTCGGGAGGTAGCGCCGCGGCGGTCGCCGATGGGCTGCTGCCCCTCGCAGAGGGCACCGACGGCGGCGGCTCCATCCGGATCCCTGCCGCCTGGTGCAACCTCTACGGGTACAAGGCGTCGTTCGGCCGCGTCCCCTACCTCGCCCGCCCCAACGCCTTCGGCTCCCTCAATCCGTTCCTCTTCGAGGGCCCCCTGACCCGCACCGTCGACGACGCCGCCCTGGCCCTGGACGTGCTGGCCGGCTACGACGACCGCGATCCCTTCGCCCTCGACGCTCCGACCGGCTTCATGGCGGCGACCCGACGCAGCATCACGGGCTGGCGCATCGCCTACAGCCCCGACTTCGGGGTATTTCCGGTCGACCGGCGTGTGGCAGCGGTCGTGGAAGAGGCGGTGGGGGCCTTCGAGCGGGCCGGCGCCGTTGTAGAGAAGGTCGACATCGATATTCGACATGACCAACGCGAACTGAGCGACCTGTGGTGCCGACTTATCATTCCGCTGAACATCGAGGGGCTCGAGGGGATCAAAGCGGCGGGGCACGACCTGCTCGGCGAGCACCGTGACGACTTCCCGCCCGAGTACCTCCGCTGGATCGACGAGGGCTACGGGCTCAGCGCACTCGACGTCCTGCACGACCAGCAGATGCGCACCCACGTCTACGATCGAATCCAGCAGGTGCTGCGGACTCATGACCTGCTGGTCACGCCTACCCTCGCCGCCTTGCCCGTCCCCAACGCCGACGACGGCAACACGGTGGGCCCCAGCAGCGTTGAAGGGGTCGATGTCGACCCATTGATCGGTTGGTGCCTCACCTACTTCCTGAACTACACCGGCCATCCCGCTGCTTCGATGCCCGCCGGAGACGTCGACGGGTTACCAGTCGGAATGCAGGTGGTCGGTCGGCGCTATGCCGACGGAGACCTCCTCGCCGCGAGCGCCGCCTACGAACGGATCCGTCCGTGGCACGACGCTTACGCCCGCTGCGCAGAGCGTCCACTCGACTGAATTCCGGGGTCCGCCGGTAGCCGTGTGCGTATGGAGCGTGTCGCCCCTCGGACACAGCCTCACCCCGGTGTTCCCGCAGGCCAGGAGCCCGGGGTGTCTTACTGTGGGGATTCCTGAGGCCCTCGTGATACCCGCGCGATACTCCGCGCCTCGGATCAGCCCTCGAGCAGCGCCGCGAAGCGGTCGGCCGCCTCTCGGCCCATGCCGGGGTGGACATGCTGGTAGACGGTGAGCGTGATCGTGGCGCTCGCGTGGCCGAGGCGCTCGGAGACGACCTTCACCGGCACGCCGTCAGCCAGCAGCAAGCTGGCGTAGGTGTGGCGCAGGTCGTGCAGCCGGATCACGAGCAGCCGCTCCTCCCCCAGCGCCTTGCGCGCCTGGGCGACCTGGCCGGCGAAGCGGCGCAAGAACCGCTCTGGGTGCCGGTGGGTGCCGTCGAGGTGCCTGAGCACGAGCGCCGAGTCACGCACGAGGTCGAGGGCCAGCAGTCCGCGAGCCGCTCGATAGGCACAGAGCGCGGCCACGGTGCCGGAGTCCAGATCGACGACGCGAGCCCGGCCCGTCTTGGTCGGCCCCTCGACCAGCTGCTCGCCGGCGCCCTTGGCCTTCACCACGCCGACGCTACGGCGGACCGCGAGCCGGCCGGCGTCCAGGTCGACGTCCCGCCAGCGCAGCGCCAGCGCCTCACCGCGGCGCATCCCGGTGGCCGGGGACTGCTGCAGCTTGAGTCAACAGCGCTTTTGTGGGACGAGGTCCCGCGGAGAGGATGTCGCTGTGCCCAAGAAGTTCCCGCCGGAGGTCAAGCGTGACGTCGTGCGGGTCGCCAGGCGGGGGGACCTGAGCCAGGCCGAGGTCGCCGCCGACTTCGACATCTCGGTGGAGTCCGTGCGCCGTTGGGTCCGTCAGGCCGATATCGACGATGGCGTGGCGGACGGGCAGACCAGCAGCGAGCAGTCCGAGCTGGTGCAGCTGCGCCGCAAGCTTCGCCGACTGGAGATGGAAGACGAGGTTGCGCGCCGGGCCGCGGCCTACTTCGCGCAGGATTCGCTCGCAAATGACCTACCCGCTGGTCCATGACCTGGCCGCCGAGGGCATCCCGGTGCGGCTGACCTGCGGGGTGCTCGGCTTCCGCCCTCAGGCGCACTACGCCTGGCTCGCTGCACCGATCAGTCCGCGCGATCTCGAGGACGCTCACCTGATCAACGCCCTGATCGACGCCCACAGTGACGACCCGGAGTTCGGCTACCGGTTTCTGGCCGACGAGCTGCAGCGCGCTGGCCTCCGCGCCAGGGAGCGTCGGGTTTGGCGGCTGTGCTCCCAGCAGAAGCTGTGGTCCACCACGGTGCGCAAGGGCCGCCAGGGCAGCGGAAAGATGCCCGGCCCGGCCGTGCACGGTGACCATCTACAGCGGGACTTCACCGCCGCACGGGCCAACCAGGTATGGGTCACCGACATCACCGAGCACCCGACCGCCGAGGGGAAGGTCTACTGCTGCGCGATCAAGGACCTGTTCAGCAACCGGATCGTCGGCTACGCCCTCGACGAGCGGATCACCGCGCAGCTGGCCGTCACGGCGCTGCGCACCGCGGTCGCCCGGCGCCAACCCAACGGGGTCGTGGTGGTGCACTCCGACCGCGGGTCGCAGGGCGGA
>DASQNB010000469.1:0-2266 GCA_035645175.1 Geodermatophilus sp. | reverse complement strand
AGCATGATGCCCTCGCTGGTCTCCGGGTCGAGGTTGCCGGTGGGCTCGTCGGCCAGCAGCACCAGCGGCCGGTTGACGAACGCGCGGGCGATGGCGACGCGCTGCTGCTCGCCACCGGAGAGCTCGCCGGGCAGCCGGTTGCCCTTGCCCTCGAGGCCCACCATCTCCAGCACCTCGGGGACGACGCGCTTGATGGTCCGCTGGGGCTTGTTGATGACCTCCAGCGCGAAGGCCACGTTCTGGGCCACGGTGCGGTTGCGCAGCAGGCGGAAGTCCTGGAAGACGCAGCCGATGGTGCGGCGGAGCTTGGGCACCTGCCACTTGCTCATCGTGTTGAGCGTCTTGCCGTTGACGATCACGGTGCCCCTGGTGGGGTCGTCCTCCTTGAGCAGCAGCCGCAGGAACGTCGACTTGCCCGAGCCCGACGAGCCGATCAGGAAGACGAACTCGCCCTTGTCGATCTCCGTCGACACGTCATCGAGGGCCGGCCGGGAGCTGGCCGGGTAGAGCTTGGTGACGTGTTGCAATTCGATCACGAGGGGCCACGGTACCTCTCGAACCCGGGAGACTGGAGTGTCACGCGCGGTCGACCGCCGTCCCGTCCCGACGGAGCGTGACGGCCCCGCCGAGGGCCCAGGACGCCCGTCGCCCAGCGTGACGCATCCGCTGTCCCGGCGTGCGACGGGTGTGACGAACGGGACGCCTGGGCCCCCTGCAAGGTCCCGCCGCGAGCTCGCGAGTGGCGGGGAGCAGGGCGGCCCCGTCCAGGGGCCCGCCCCGAGCCTGCGAGGGGTGGGGAGGACGGGGTCCTTTCTCAGCTCGAGGGCACGGACTCCTGCTGGCGGCGCCAGCGGATGCCGGCCTCGATGAAGCCGTCGATGTCGCCGTCGAGGACCGCGGTCGTGTTGCCGGTCTCCTGCTCGGTGCGCAGGTCCTTGACCATCTGGTACGGGTGCAGCACGTAGGAGCGCATCTGGTTGCCCCAGCTGCTGCCCCCCTCGCCCTTGAGCGCGTCCATCTCGGCCCGCTGCTCGGCCTGCCGCACCGCCAGCAGCCGTGCCTGCAGCACCCGCAGTGCCGCGGCGCGGTTCTGGATCTGGCTCTTCTCGTTCTGGCAGGAGACCACGATGCCGGTGGGCAGGTGGGTGATCCGGACGGCGGAGTCGGTGGTGTTCACGCTCTGCCCGCCGGGGCCGCTGGACCGGAAGACGTCGATCCGCATCTCGTTCTCGGGGATGTCGACGTGGTCGGTCTGCTCGACGACCGGCAGCACCTCGACGCCGGCGAACGACGTCTGCCGGCGGCCCTGGTTGTCGAACGGCGAGATGCGCACCAGCCGGTGGGTGCCCTGCTCGACCGAGAGGGTGCCGTAGGCGTAGGGGACCTTGACCGCGAAGGTCGCGGACTTGATCCCGGCCTCTTCCGCGTAGCTGACGTCGTAGGTCTCCACCGGGTACTTGTGCCGCTCGGCCCAGCGCAGGTACATCCGCATGAGCATCTCGGCGAAGTCGGCGGCGTCGACGCCACCGGCCTCCGACCGGATGGTCACCAGCGCCTCACGGCTGTCGTACTCGCCCGAGAGCAGGGTGCGCACCTCGAGCTCGTCGATCGCCTGGCGCAGGCTCTCCAGCTCCCGCTCGGTCTCGGCCGTGGTGGCCGCGTCGCCCTCCTCGGCGGCCATCTCGTGCAGCAGCCCGACGTCGTCCAGGCGGCTGCGCAGCTCCTCGACCCGGCGCAGGTCGCCCTGCAGGTAGGAGAGCTTGGAGGTGAGCGCCTGCGCGGCCTCGACGTCGTTCCAGAGATCGGGCGCGGCGGCCTGCTGCTCGAGCTCGGCGACCTCGCGGCGCAGCCGGTCGACGTCGAGGACCGCCTCGATCGACGCGAGGGTCGTGTTCAGCTCGTCCAGGACGACGGAGAAGTCAGCGGCCACGTCCAGCCAGGGTAGTGCGCTCCGGGCCGGGGTAGGCAGGCACGGCATGAGCGAGCCCCGTCGACCGCGTCCGCGCGACGACCACGACCGCGGCCCGGTCGACTACTCACGTGGTCTCCCCGACCACCACGACCCGACGGCCGGCATCGGCGGCGCGCCGCCGGCGCAGTCGGCCCTCACGCTGCGCCTGGTGCTGGCCGCCTTCGGGCTGGTCGTCTGCCTCGGCGCGGGCCTGCTGTGGCTGGCCGGTGACCTGCCGGTCTGGCCCGCCGTCGTGCTCCTCGCGCTGGCCGCGGTGGCCGCCGTCGACCTGGCCGTCGTGATCCGCCGCAAGGC
>DASQNB010000468.1:0-2893 GCA_035645175.1 Geodermatophilus sp. | reverse complement strand
ATGGACGTCAGCGCGGGGGTGGAGAAGGCGGTGGCCTCGCTGACCGAGCACCGCCGCTACCTCGAGGCGCTGTCGGACGAGCCGGTCGAGGAGCAGGCACGTCGACAGATCGACATGGCGACGCTGACCGACGACGACCAGCGGCGGGTCGGCTTCAACCTCTACTGGGGCTGACGGGCCTGCCCGGCTGCGGGCGAGCACCGTCGTTCGCTACCGGCCGGAGGGGTCCGTGCTGGGCCTGGCGGTCCGGCTCACGGTGGACGACGCCGAGTGGCTGGCACGGTGGCGCTCGGCGAGCCGGCGGCCACCTCCGTCGGGTGACCCGGCTCGGCGGCGGGTCGGTTCGGGCAGTGCGGAGGCGTCCGGCCGGGAGGGTCCGGCGCACCCACGGGTGTGGCAGGGTGCCGCCGTGCTGCCCTCGAGGATCGCCACCACGGACTACCACACCGGCGGGGAGCCGTTCCGGATCGTCGCCGATCTTCCGCTGGCGATCCCGGGGGCGACGGTGGCCGAGCGCCGTGCGCGGGCGATCGGAGACCCCGACGTGCAGGCGCTGCGGGCGGTGTTGTGTTCGGAGCCGCGCGGCCATGCCGACATGTACGGCGGGCTGGTCGTGCCGCCGGACGACGAGGGCGCGCACCTGGGCGTGCTCTTCTGGCACAAGGACGGCTTCTCCACCGCCTGTGGGCACGGCACGATCGCCCTGGGCGTGTGGGCGGTGGACACCGGCCGGGTCGCGGCCCCGGATACAGGCAGCGTGGACGTGGTCATCGACGTCCCGTCCGGCCGGGTGACCGCGCGGGTGCACCGCGAGGACGGCCGGGTGGTCGGCGTCGACTTCGTCAACGTGCCCAGCTGGGTGGTCGCACGGGACGTGCCGGTGAGCACCTCCCGCGGCGCGGTGACGGTGACGGTGGCCTACGGCGGGGCGATCTACGCGACGCTGCCCGCCGCCCATCTGGGCCTGTCGGTGACCCCCGGGCACCTCGGCGAGCTCATCGCCCTGGGCCGCGAGGTCAAGTGGGCGCTCGACGACAGTGAGCACGCCGTACACCCGAGCGACCCCCGGCAGAGCGGCGTCTACGGGACCATCTGGGTCGACGAGCTCGGCGACGCCGAGGGGCAGGTGCACCAGCGCAACGTGGCCGTCTTCGCCGACGGCGAGGTCGACCGCTCACCCTGCGGCTCCGGGACCTGCGCCCGGCTCGCGGTGCTGGCCGCGGACGGCCGGTTGCCCGACGGCACCGTGCTGCGGCACGAGTCGATCATCGGCAGCACGTTCACCGGGACGGTGCTGGACAGCGTGGACGTCGACGGGCGCCGCGCCGTGATCCCGCAGGTCACCGGGATGGCCTACCGCACCGGCGAGCACCTGTTCTCGATCGACCCGCACGATCCGCTGGTCCCCGGGTTCGTGCTGCGGTGAGGTTCCTCGACGCCGACGCCGTCCACGCGCTCGGCCCGGCGGCCGCCGTGGGGGCGATCTCGGATGCGCTGCGTGGCGAGCTCGATCCCGCCACGGACCCGCCCCGTGCGTCGGTCGGCCTGTCGCACGGTCAGTTCCTGCTCATGCCCTCGGAGGCTCCGGCCGCAGCCGGGGTGAAGGTGGTGACCGTCGCACCGGACAACCCGTCCCGCGGGTTGCCCCGCATCCAGGGCACCTACCTGCTCTTCGACCGGGAGACGCTGGCGCTGCGCGCCGTGCTCGACGGCACGGCGCTGACCACGCTGCGCACCCCGGCGGTGTCCGTGGCCGCCGTGCTGCCGCGGCTGCCGGACCGGCCGCTGCGGGTGGCGGTGGTCGGGGCCGGCCCGCAGGCCACCGGGCACGTCGCGACGCTGGCCGCCGTCCGCCCCCTGGCGAGTGCCACCCACCTGGTCCGGGACCCCTCCCGCACCCCGCTGGACGCGGTCCGGCTCGGCTCCGCACCGGCCGACGAGGCGCTGAGGACCGCGGACGTCGTCGTCTGCGCCACCTCGGCGCGCTCGCCGGTGTTCGACTCGGCGCTGCTGCGGAACGACGCCGTGGTGGTCGCGGTCGGCTCGCACGAGCCCGACGCCCGGGAACTGGACGCACCACTGCTCGGACGCGCCACCGTGGTCGTCGAGGACACCGCCACCGCCCTGCGCGAAGCCGGTGACGTGGTGCTGGCGATCACCGAGGGCACGCTGACCGCAGCCGACCTCGTGCCCATGCACGACGTCGTGACCGGCGTGTTCATGCCGCCTGCCGACCGACCGCTGGTCTTCAAGTCCGTCGGGATGTCCTGGCAGGACCTGGTCGTCGCCGAGGCGGTCCTGGCGGGGAGCGCCGTCGACCGCTGAGCCTGCAGCCCATGATCCGTCGGTGCCGCGGAACTCGTCCGCCCATTGCCAGTGGTCGTTGCGAGACCGCATGGGTCTCTCCTCCGAGAGCGGGGTGCCCGGGGCTGGCAGGCAGGTGGACGCTGCTCCGACCTGGTCGGCGTCGCACCGTGCGGCCCTCGGCCGCGGTCGCCGTCCGGGACCCGTCGGAACCACCCCGCGTAGCTGTTGGCGATGCGTGTCGGGCGGACCGCCCGGCCGGACGGCGGCGGGCCCGGCACTAGGATGAGCGGTACGACGGACGAGTCGGCTGGGCGGTCGCGTCGACGGGGGAGACCCCGTCGCCGAGGAACGTCCGGGCTCCACAGGGCAGGGTGGTCGCTAACGGCGACCCGGGGTGACCCGCGGGACAGTGCCACAGAGAACAGACCGCCAGCGGCTCGCCGCTGGTGAGGGTGAAACGGTGGTGTAAGAGACCACCAGCGCACCGGGTGACCGGTGCGGCTCGGTAAACCCCACCCGGAGCAAGGTCGAGAGGGACGGCGGTCCGCCGCCGTCCTGCGCAGGCGTTCGAGGGCTGCCCGCCCGA
>DASQNB010000467.1:0-9456 GCA_035645175.1 Geodermatophilus sp. | reverse complement strand
CGGGCTGCCGTAGCGGTTCTCGATGTAGATCAGGCCGGCGTCGATCTGCCGGTAGCCGTCCGACGTCTTGGCGATGCCGGTGCTCTTCCAGGTCGAGTCGAGGAACTGCGGGATGCCGTAGGCGGTGCTGGTGGGGTTCTGCGCGTTGGGGTTCCAGCCGCTCTCCTTGCCCCACAGCTTCTCGAGGCAGGAGAACTGCTCAGCACTGCCGACCTTCGCCATCGCGTAGTCCTTGAAGGAGCCCTTCGGCGCGGCCGACGACGCGCTCTTGGGCGCGCTGCTCGCGGGAGCGGGGGCGGGCGCCGCCGCGGCGGCGGCCGCGGCCTGAGCCTGCTCGGCGGCCGCGCGCTCCGCGGCCTCCCGGGCGGCGGCCTCGGCCGCGGCCTGCTCGGCGGCCTGGCGGTCCAGCTCGGCCTGCTCGGCGGCGGCCTGGACCTGCGCGGCCTGCGCCTCGGCGGCCGCGCGCTCGCTGCGGGAGGCGGCGAGGTCCTGCAGCGGGGCCAGCTCGGGCGCGGCCGGGGCGACGAGCGGCTCCTGGACGGCCTCGGCGGTGAGGCCCAGCTGCTCGGCGACGCTCACCGAGGCGGTCACCGTCTCGGTCTCGGCCTCGGCGGCGGGCTGCCCGCCGACCACGGTGCTGACCGCGACCGCGCCGGCGGCGGCGGTGGCCAGCAGGATCGCGGGACGCCGGCCGCGGGCGGGCAGCCGCAGGCGGCGGCGGGTGGCCCGGGTGTCGGTGGTGGAGGAGTCGGCCGGGACGGCCGGGAAGTGCCTGGTGTCCATCGGGTGGGGGTGCTCCGGGGCGAGAGGGCGCGCGGGGCCGGTCCTCCCTTGCGGAGGGCAGCCCGGATGCGGCGGTCTACGGGGGGTCGCCGGCAGCGGGACGACGTGCGGGCTGCCGGTGGGCGCGGTCAGGTGCCGGTCAGCAGGCCAGGGAGGAGGCGCGGGGTGCGCGCGGCCGGGTGCACCGGCGAGCCGCGAGGGCCCGTGGGCGGGGCATGCGGGGATGCTCTCCGTTCCTTCCGTGGCCGCCTGCCGAGTTAGCTGACGGGTTCGGGCGGGAAGCAGCCCTACCGGCCCGGCGAGCAGTGCTCACCGGACGGGATTCACCCCAGTACTGCGGTGGGTCCCCGGCTCGCGCCCGCGGACTGCGGACACGACTCGGCGGCGTCCGGCCAGGCTCCCCGAACGGGGAGGAGACGACCGACCGGACGAGAGCCACCGTAGGCGGCGTTACCGTCCCGTGACAATCCCGGTTGCCACATCCGCCCCGTGAGCCACGTCGCACGTGAGCCACGTCGCACCGGCCGCACCGCACGGCTCCTCGGGGTGAGGACGGGCGGGAACAGCGACCCGGGGAGGTACGTTGCACCGGCGAGTAGTTGCACGCTCAATCATCTGGAGGCGGTCATGCAGTTCGGGGTCTTCTCGGTCAGCGACGTCACGACCGATCCCACGACCGGCCGCACGCCCACCGAGGCGGAGCGGGTGCAGGCGGTGCTGGCGATCGCGGAGAAGGCCGAGGAGGTCGGGCTCGACGTCTTCGCCCTGGGCGAGCACCACAACCCGCCGTTCTTCTCCTCCTCGCCGACGACCACGCTGGCCTACGTCGCGGCGCGGACCACGCGGCTGCAGCTGTCGACGGCGACCACGCTGATCACCACGAACGACCCGGTGAAGATCGCCGAGGACTACGCGATGCTGCAGCACCTGGCCGGCGGCCGGGTGGACCTGATGATGGGCCGGGGCAACACCGGCCCGGTCTACCCGTGGTTCGGGCAGGACATCCGCAACGGCCTGCCGCTGGCGGTGGAGAACTACGCGCTGCTGCGGAAGCTGTGGGACGAGGACGTCGTCGACTGGTCCGGCCAGTTCCGCACGCCGCTGCAGGGCTTCACCTCGACCCCGCGGCCGCTGGACGGCGTCGCCCCGTTCGTGTGGCACGGCTCGATCCGCTCACCGCAGATCGCCGAGCAGGCCGCGTACTACGGCGACGGCTTCTTCCACAACCACATCTTCTGGCCGCCGGAGCACACCGCCCGGATGGTCGAGTTCTACCGCCGCCGCTACGAGCACCACGGCCACGGCGCCGCCGACCAGGCGATCGTGGGCCTGGGCGGGCAGGTGTTCATGCGCAAGAACTCGCAGGACGCCGTGACCGAGTTCCGGCCGTACTTCGACAACGCGCCGGTCTACGGCCACGGCCCCTCGCTGGAGGACTTCAGCCGGGAGACCCCGCTGACCGTCGGCTCCCCGCAGCAGGTCATCGAGCGGACCCTGGGCTTCCGCGAGTACGTCGGGGACTACCAGCGGCAGCTGTTCCTCATCGACCACGCCGGCCTACCGCTGAAGACCGTGCTCGAGCAGCTGGACATCCTCGGCGAGGAGGTCGTGCCCGTGCTCCGGCGCGAGTTCGCCGCGCTCAAGCCCGCGCACGTGCCCGACGCCCCGACCCACGCCGCCCGTGTGGCGGCCCGCGCCGCCACCGCGCCACGGGAGGAGGTGGCCGCGCGATGACCACCCGCGCCCTGGCCGTCGTCAGCGCCGGGCTGGCCACGCCGTCGTCCACCCGGCTGCTGGCCGACCGGCTCGCCACCGCGACCGTCGCCGCCCTGCGCGAGCGGGGCGAGGACGCCACGGTGGAGGTCGTCGAGCTGCGCACCCACGCCCGGGACCTGGCCGACCACCTGGTCACCGGGTTCGCCAACGGGCCGCTGCGGGCGGCGATCGACACCGTGGTCGGCGCCGACGGGCTGATCGCGGTCACGCCGGTGTTCTCGGCGTCCTACAGCGGGCTGTTCAAGACGTTCTTCGACGTCCTGGACAAGGACTCCCTCACCGGGACGCCGGTGCTGCTCGGCGCCACCGCCGGCACGGCACGGCACTCGCTGGTCGTCGAGCACGCCCTGCGGCCGCTGTTCGCCTACCTGCGGGCGATCCCCGCGCCGACCGGCGTCTTCGCCGCCTCCGAGGACTGGGCCGGGGCCGGCGGCGTCGACGCCGCGCTGGCCCGGCGGATCGACCGCGCGGCCGGCGAGCTGGCCGACCTGGTCACCGGCCGCCCGGCGCAGAAGCGGTCGGCCGACCCGTTCGCCGACGTGCCCTCCTTCGAGGACCTGCTCCGCGGCAGCGGCTCCTGACCCCGGTCGGCCCCCTGCAGGGTCCCGCCGCGAGTGGCGGGGGGCAGGAGGTCCTCTCTCATCCGCGGGTCCGGCTGCCCGAGCCGGCTCCGTGCCCCGTGTCGGTGGTCCGCCGGGCCACCGGCACACCCTCCGGTGAGGCCGGCGCGCCCCCGGGGACCGGTGCCGACGGCGGCACGGCCGGCTCCGGGTGCCCCCGCAGCGGCCGGTACAGGAAGACCAGGCTGGCCACACAGACGACGGCCAGCACGACCGCCGACGTGCCGACGTAGTCGTCCCACACCCCCGTCAGCAGCATGAACGCCGGGACGGCGGCGGTGAGCAGACCCGCGACCACCGCGATCGCGCCGGTGTAGCGGGTGAGGTCCTCCCGCTTGAGCCCGAGGACGACGAAGAACAGCCCCCAGAGCACGGCCCAGTAGAGCCAGATGACGCCGAAGGCCGCGTCCCTCGGCTCGTAGTAGAAGAAGTTGAGCCCGGCGAAGACGACGGCGCAGGCCGCCACGAACGCCGAGAACCAGCCGAGCCCCGTGCCGTCGAGGTCGCCGAGCAGGTTGATCCCCACGTACAGGTAGGTGAACCCGAAGAGGTAGAGGCCCGAGGCGCTCAGGATGACGTCGGGGTCACCACCGGACGTGAAGATCAGGTAGGTCGGCGTCACCACCTGCAGGGCGCCGACGAACAGGTTGAGCGGGGCGGCGGCCCGGGGGTCCACCCGGCCCATGAGCATCAGCCCGTTCACCGCGAGCACGGCCCCGACGTACAGCAGTCCGACGCTTCCCATGTGCGTTCATCTCCTCGCGTCCCGCACCGGTGGGTGGTCCCCGTGGTGTCGGCGGAGGCTCCGGCCGGACCGGCGTCGGCGGTCCCGGACGGGCCCCGCCGGGACTAGGCGCGCGGGAGCGACCGGGGAGAGGGGCCCGGCACCGGGGACGGGCGCGGCGTGCGCGCCGGGTGGTGACCGGTGGTCATCGACGACCTCCCAGCCGGTCGGGGCGCCGCGCCGGGGGGCGCGGCGCCGCCCTCGACCGCGTGCGGCACGACGATCGTGCCGCCGCCGGGACGCGTCAATGACCCCCCGGCCGGCACCCGGCGGGCGGGCGCGCGGTCCCCGGCGGCACCGCGCGCCCTCACCGGGCGAGCACGCGTGGCAGCGGGTAGGTACCTACCGGGGCGATGGCCGACCGTCGTCCGGCCGGTCCGGGCCGGCAGCCGCCGGCCCCTCGGCCGGAGCGGCCTCGTCGGCGAGGGCGGCGTCGAGGAGTGCGGCGAGGCCGCCGATGCTGCGGTGCGGGCCTCCGGTCCGCCGCACCACCGGCTCCTCGTCCCCGCCGTCGTTCGCGGCCAGCGCGGCGGTGAGCTCGTGCGCCGTCCGCAGCGAGGTCCTGCCGAACCGGTCGGCCGCCTCGTGCTGCGCGATCCGGGGCGGCGCGTCGTCGTCCATCGCCCCAGTGTGGTCCCGACCGGGCAGCCGCCGCCGGGGACGGCCGACCGGCATGAGGCCACGGCGTGCTGGGTACCGCGCGCCGCGGCGCCCGAACCCACGGGCCGCGCGAGTGCACAGAGGAGCGGTCCGTGGAGAGCCGGATCGAGGTCAGCTGGACCTGCCGCCCCTGCGAGGTGGGCGGGCAGGACGCCGAGGTGGACGCCGGCGACGGGCCGACGTGCTGGAACTGCGGTGGGCCGGTCGTGGTGACCGCCCGGCCCACCGTCCGGACCGTGAGCGGTCCGGACACCCGGTAGGGCGCCCGGCCGCTCCACGTCACGCCGTGATCCGGGCTCCGTCCCGGGGCACGGTCACGAGGTCACCGCGCACTGCCCCCTGTCCGCCCGGACCGGACCCGACGCCGACGGCCTGATGTCGAAGTCGAAGATCGCCGTCGGCAGGTACAGCGAGCAGCAGGCGTTCGGGATGTCGACGATCCCGCTGACCCGGCCCTCGATCGGCGCCGACCCCAGCAGCAGGTAGGCCTGCTCGCCCGAGTACCCGAACTTCTCCAGGTACCGGACGGCGTTCAGGCACGCCCGCTTGTAGGCCAGGGTGGCGTCGAGGTACTTGTTCGTGTCGGTGTCGTGGTCGACCGAGATCCCGATGAAGGTGAGGAACTCCGAGTACCGCGGCTCGACGTTGCCGGGCATGAACACCGGGTTGGTGGTCACGCCGTAGGTCTCCATGCCGCCCTTGATCAGGTCGATGTGGAAGTCGATGAAGCCGCCCATCTCGATGGCGCCGCAGAACGTGATCTCGCCGTCGCCCTGGCTGAAGTGCAGGTCGCCGCCGGAGAGCTTCGCGTCCCGCACGTGCACCGGGTAGAAGACCCGCGAGCCTCGGGAGAAGTTCTTGATGTCGTGGTTGCCGCCGTTCTCGCGGGCCGGCACGGTGCGCGCGCCGTCCCGGGCGATGCCGTCCAGCACGTCGCCGGCGGCCGTCCCGCCCAGCGTCTGGTCCTCGAGCGGCAGCAGGGCCAGGGCCGGCACCCGGTCGGGATCGGTGTCGGCGAGCGCCTTCTCCCGGCGGTTCCACCGGGCGAGCAGTTCCGCCGACGGGGCGGTCCCGAACAGCCCGGGGTGGGTGAGGCCGGTGTACCGCACCCCCGGGATGTGCCGGGAGGTGGCCACCTGACCCGAGAAGTCCCAGATCGCCTTGTAGGCGTCCGGGAAGTAGTCGGTGAGGAAGCCACCGCCGTTCGCCTTGGCGAAGATGCCGGTGTAGCCCCACCCCTGTCCGGGAGCGTCGCCGTACTCCTGCGGCGCCTGCACCGGCCCGAGGTCGAGGATGTCGACGACCAGCAGGTCGCCGGGCTCGGCGCCCTCGACCCCGATGGGGCCGCTCAGCATGTGCGCCCGATTCAGGTCGACGTCCCGGACGTCGTTGGCCGAGTCGTTGTTGCCGATCTGACCGTCGGTCCACTCCCGGCACTCGACCCGGATGCTCTGCCCGGGCCGCACCATCGTGGCGACCGGTACGTCCGGGTGCCACCTGTTGTGCCCGGGTACGGCCTGGTCGCGCATCGACTTGGCCTGGTCCACCGTGAACACCACGTCTGGCATGTCGCCACTCTCCGATCCGCGTCGATCGTGGGTCAGCCCGCGGGTGGCGGGCCGTGCGGGGCCGGTCGCGGTCGGCAGCCCGCTGCCGCCGTCGGCCGGGCGGTGGGCCGGTGCCGGGCCGGCCCGTCCGTCGTCCTGGTCGCCATCACGCCCTCCTCGGGGGCGGACACGTCCGGACCGGTCAGGGACGCGGCAGGGCACTCCACCGCGGGTCGCGGGCGACCGGCGGGGCGACCGCGGGCGGCACGGCCGTGGTCACCGCGGGGGCGTCGCCGCTGGCCTCCTCCCGCAGGCGCGCGGAGGCCTCCGCAGTGGGGGTCCGGCTAAGCAGCGGCGGGGTGTACCGGCGACGGCCGAGTGCACCACAGGCCGGGCAGGTGCTCATCGGCTCGGCGGTGCCGATCGGCCGGTGCACCTCCCAGGGGCCGCACGCCCCACACCGATACAGGTAGCTGGCCATCAGCGGCTCCAGACCTCGGACGGCTGGGCTCAGGGAGGGACCGTAGCCACCTCGCAGCCGGGGTCCACGGCCCTCGGCGCCGTCAACGGGGTCGATCCCGGCGGTCCGCGCGTCCCTACTCCCGGCCGCGCCGGGGTGACCCTCGGTCGAGCGGGGACGTACGCGCGGGGTCAGGAGCTGCCTCGCAGCAGCGGCTCCTGACCCCTGTCGGCGCCCTGCAGGGCCCCGGCCTCGTCCAGGGGCCCGCCCCGAGGTTGCGAGGGGTGGGGAGGACAGGGTCCTCTCACGAGTGGCGGGGGCAGGGGCGGCCCCGTCCAGAGGCTCGCGCCGAGCTTGCGAGGCGGGAGGGGGACGGGGTCCTCTTTCAGCCGACGGCGTCCTCGGACGGGGCCGCGGCACCGCCCTGGGGCGCCCCGGCCGTCATGATCCGGACGATCCCCGCCCGGTCGGCGGCCGAGGGCAGCCCCCAGCCGGGCTCGTAGCCGTACACGTCCCCGAGCGGCGTTGACGCAGTGCGCCCGTCGAGGATCTCCACCGAGCCGGTGTCGATGAGCCCGGGGTGCTCGACGCCGCAGGCCTCGGCCACCTTGAGCAGGTCCCGGCGCAGCGTGGCCAGGTAGTTGGCCAGCCGCACCGACTTCAGCGCCGGGTCCAGGCCGTGCGCGAGCCACGCGTTCTGGGTGGCGACGCCGGTCGGGCAGGTGTCGGTGTGGCACTTCTGCGCCTGGATGCAGCCGATCGCCAGCATCGCCTCGCGGGCCACGTTGACCATGTCACAGCCGAGGGCGAAGGCGACGACGGCGTTGTCGGGCAGGCCGAGCTTGCCCCCGCCCATGAAGGTCACCTGCTCGGCCAGGCCGCGCCGCGCGAAGGCCGCGTAGACCCGCGCGAAGCCGAGCTGGAACGGCAGCGACACCGAGTCGGTGAAGATCAGCGGTGCGGCACCGGTGCCGCCCTCGCCGCCGTCGACGGTCACGAAGTCCACACCGCGGCCGGTCGTGGCCATCAGGTCGGTGAGCTCGTGCCAGAAGTCCATGTCACCGACGGCGGACTTGATGCCCACCGGCAGACCCGTCTCGGCGGCGAGCAGCTCCACCCAGTCGAGCAGGCTGTCGACGTCGCTGAACTCCGCGTGCCGCGACGGGCTCACGCAGTCGACCCCCTCTCGCACCCCACGGGCCGCGGCGATCTCGGCGGACACCTTCGCGGCCGGGAGCACGCCGCCCAGCCCCGGCTTGGCGCCCTGGCTGAGTTTGATCTCCACCGCCCGCACCGGGGCGCCGGCCACCAGGTCGCGCAGCCGGCCGAGGTCGAAGCGGCCGTCCTCGTCTCGGCAGCCGAAGTAGGCGGTGCCGAGCTGGAGGACCAGGTCGCCGCCGTGCCGGTGGTGGGCCGACAGCCCGCCCTCCCCCGTGTTGTGCAGGCACCCGGCCAGGGCTGCGCCGCGGTTCAGCGCCTCGACGGCCGCCCCGGACAGCGAGCCGAAGCTCATCGCGGACACGTTGACCACCGACGCCGGCCGGAACGCGTGCGCCCGGCCGCGCGGGCCGCCGAGCACCTTCGCCGAGGGCAGGGAGACGTCGGCCGCCGACGCCGGGTGCGACGGCGGGACGGCGCGGCCGAAGGTGCGGTGGTTGATGACCGCGTACCCGGCGGTGTACTCGAGGTCGTTGTCGGTGCCGAAGCCGAAGTAGTTGTTCTCGCCCTTGGCCGAGGCGTAGACCCACCGGCGCTGGTCGCGGGTGAAGGGCCGCTCCTCGTTGTTGCCGGCCACGAGGTACTGCCGCAGCTCCGGTCCGATCTCCTCGAGCAGGTAGCGGGCCCGCCCGAGGACCGGGAAGTTGCGCAGCAGCGCGTGGTCCTTCTGCAGCAGGTCGTGCACGGCGAGGCCGGCGAGCGCGGACAGGCCGGCGAGGGCGGAGGTCGGGACGAGGCGGGTCACGGGCGCGATCGTCCTCGCCGGGCGGCCACAAGACCAGCGCGGTGACTCCGGTCTCACCAGCCCGTGACCCTCCGAGTGGTGTCTCCGCCCGATCTTGGGTATGGGGCGGCCACACCGACAGAGGAGGACGTGTGACGACGAGCCCGGGACAGGTCGCAGGAGCGACGCAGCAGGCTGCCGGACAGACGGCCTCGACGGCGAAGGACGAGGCCGCGCAGGTCGGCCAGGTCGCGGCATCCGCCGCGTCGGACGTCGCCGGCACAGCCAAGCAGCAGGCCGGCCAGGTCGCCGGCGAGGCGGTCAACCAGCTGAGGTCGCTCACCGACGACGCGCGCAACCAGGCGTCGCAGCAGGTGAACAACGCCACCGAGCAGCTCAGCACCAAGGTGCGCTCGCTGGCCGGTGAGATGCGGGACCTCGGCCAGGGCAAGGGCGACGCCAACGGCACCATCGCCGGACTGGTGCAGCAGCTCGCCGACCGTGGCGAGCAGCTGGCCGACCAGATCTCGGCGCGTGGTCCGGGCGGACTCGTGCAGGACCTGCGCAGCTTCGCGGCGCGCAAGCCCGGCACGTTCCTGCTCGGGGCGCTGGCCGCCGGCGTCGTGACGGGGCGCCTGGTCAAGGGCGCCACCGCCGACAGCACGACCAGCGGGTCCACCACGGGCTCGCGCACCGGCACCGGCTACGCGGCGACGCCGTACCCGGCGATCTCGGACCTGGCGCTCACGTCGGTCCCGCCGGTCGCGCCCATCACGCCGGTGGCTCCCACCCAGGAGACGACCTACCTCGGGGACGTGCCGGTCGCGCACAGCGACGACACCGGGATCCTCGACCAGCCGGCCACGTCGGCCGTCGGCCCCGTC
>DASQNB010000466.1:0-5345 GCA_035645175.1 Geodermatophilus sp. | reverse complement strand
GCTCTCGACGCCGCAGGGCTGCCCGGCCGCACTGCGCGCACCCTGTCCCGGGACGGCGGGAGCGCGCTCACCGGCGGTCCCTCCGGGCACGACGGCGGAGCTGGCATCGCGGCCTCGATCCGGCTGGGTCCCGGCGACGCTCCTCCGGGCTCCTCGGCCGCGCAGGGCGAGCCGGACGACGCCTCGAGGGGTCGGCTCGCTCCCCCAGCTGCGCCTGCACCGCCTGCAGGCCCGAGCCGATCCGGGTCAGCGACGGGCCGAGCCCGTCGTGCAGGTGGCGGCGGATGCGATGCCGGTCGGGGTGCGCCTCCGTGAGCACCCGGTCGCGCTCACGCTCCAGCGACCCGGTCGGCTGCAGTACCCGGATGATGACGGCCACCTGTGGCGCCAGCGCGGCTAGCAGCCGCTGGTCGCCGGCGGTGAACGGCTCGCCCGGTGCCGCTCGGCCACGTACAGCGTGCCGCCGTTGCGCTCGCCCACCCGGCGGAGAACGGCGACCGTGCCACCGTCGCGGACCGTCAGCTCCCGGGCCGTGCCGCCCAGGCCGCCGCCGCGCGCAGCGCCGCGGTGACCGTGTCAAGGACGGCTGACAGCAGGTCGGGCCTCGCCCGCGGTGGCCGCCTTGCGGCGGGCCGCCAGCTGGCGGCGTTCCCGCTGGTAGTTGGCCTCCAGCAGCAGCCCCTCGTCGCGCAGCAGCCGCAACACGGTGGCCTGGGAGACCCGGTGCCCGTCGTGCCGGCACATCGCCCACACCTTGCGGTGCCCCCATGCCGGGTGGGCCGACGCGTGCCGGCGGGCGGCGTCGCGGACCTTCTCCCGCGCAGGCCGTGGCCACGGGCCTTGACCGGCCGGGCGGCCCGGGCGCGGGCCTGGTGTCGACGCCAGGTGCGCTCGGGCACGCCGATCAAAGCGCGGAACCTCGTGGTCGGCATGCCCGCCTCGACGCGGATCACCTCTCAGGTCCGCGAAGGGCCCAGCCGGCCCTCCGCGGACCTCTTCCACACCCGCAGCTCGACCGCGGCCTCACCCAGCGCCTGGGTCAGCTCAGCGACCTCGGCCTCCAGCTGCGCCTCGCGGGTCGAGGGACCGGACTTGCCGGCGACCAGGCCGGCCTCCAGGAACTGGCGCTTCCAGTTCCCGACCGACTGCTCGGACACCTTCGCCCGCCGTGCAGCCTCGGCGACGGTGACCTCCCCGGCCAGGATCGACAGCACGATCCGGACCTTCTCCTCGGCCGGGAACACCGGCGGTCTCGCCACGAACGATCAGACTCCTTGCTAGATCAGACCCGCAGGCAACGGGCCCTGCCAGAAAGTCTGACGCGCGACAGGGAAAGTCCATCCAGCAGCCCCAGTCCGCTTCGAACCAGCTATCTCTGGAGGTTGTTCGGACGCCGTGGTCTCTCGCCCTCGTCCAACGTCTCCAGTTGGCACCCCTGGAGGGGATGGAGTTCTGTTAGCAGACTGGCTCCGGCCGGATGGATCGGGGCAGCAGGCTCGCGACGGCCCTCACGACCACCTCCACCTCCCACTGCACCCGGGTGAAGGAGGTCGCCACGTCGCCGTTGTCACTCAGCACGAAGACCTCGGAGCGATGCCGGTTGACCGTCGAGGCGCCATAGTCCACGCCGAGATCGAATCGCTCGCGGATCTTCTGGAACCCTGACGTGACCCTGAGGAATCGAGCCTCCTCGCTGAAACGCATGCCGCGGTCCTGGCCGTACAACCGCAGGCGGTGCGGCAGTTCGAAGTCGGGATCGTAGGTGATGGCTGCCATTCTCACGGCACCGGCGAGCCCTCGTCTCTCCACCAACTGTTGCAAGGCCGTGAGCTTGGTGATGCTCGACGAGCACTTGTAGGGATTGTCGCAGCGCGTGTAGAAGAAGGTGACGACCGAGGGCTTTCCGTGGAAAGCCCTCGTAGCTCAGCGACCGCCTGTCCTGGTCCTCGAGCACGGCGCGTGTCGGACCCAGGTCCCATTCCGCCGTGGACGGCGTCATGCCGGCGCAACAGGCGTGGTCCGGCGTCGGTTCCACCGATCCGTCACTGTTCGACAGGCATTACGGTCCGATGATCTCCGCGCAGCAGCGCACACCGCTCCTCCCCACCGCGAGAGACGCCCATGGGACGGCTCCCACCTCTCGGGCCTGAGTCCCCTCGCACACCTAGCGATCAGGGATCTCGGACCTCCGGTCGGTCCGCAGTAGCACGCTGATGTGCGTGTAGTCCCGCGCACCCTCCGGTGCCCTGGGAGCGCGAGCAGCGGAGCGGGCATCCTGACCAGCGCCTCGTCAAGCCCGGCGCGGCCGGACAGGTCCTCCGGCTGGATCATGCCGCTGGCGCCAAGCGCAGATTCCGACATGCGGCCGGTGGGTGCCGCATGACGACTCGATCAGTTGGGCACCATCCAACGGTGAAGACCGCTGTCGTCGCCATCCTCGGCGGCTTGCTGACCCTCGCCGGCATCGCGCTGCTCGTACTGCCCGGTCCCGGCTTCGTGCTGGTCGCCGCTGGCCTGGCGGTGCTGGCCACGCGGTTCTCCTGGGCGAAGAAGCCGCTGGACTACGCCAAGGACAAGGCGCAGGAGGGCGTCGAGGAGGTCGCCAAGAGCCCGTGGCGCGCCGCCGGGGCGGTGCTGGCCGCCCTGGTGCTGGTCGCACTCGGCGTGCTCGCCCTGGCCGGCGTGGACCTGCCCTTCATGAACGCGTTCACCGCCGTCGTGCTCATCCTCTCCGGACTGTTCCTGGTCGGAACAGTCGTCTTCGCGCGTCGCCAGGAGAAGCTCGAGCAGGCCCGGGCGCACCGCCCGGCGGGCGAGAGGGGCACGGCCGGCGCCTACCGAGCCGCCCCACACGGCAACTGAGCACCGCTACTCAACCCAAGACGGACGACGGCGACCGGAACCCGGTCGCCTGCTCGGAGGCGTACCCACCCCCCCGGCACCCGCCGGTCGGCCCGCGGTGCGGCGACGACCTGGAGACCCACCGGCCGCCCGTCGCTGGTGAACCCGCCGCCCGGGTACCGACAGCGCCGGACAACCGGGCGCCGAGATCAGCGTGCACCAACGCATCCAGCCCAGGTAGTCGCCGAGCTCCACGCCGCCGGCGGAGGTCGGGTACTCCCGCTTCACCGGGAAGCCGGCACCTGACAGGAAGGGCGAGCAGCACGTCATACCGGTCGAAGGCCACCCCCCGCTCGTAGCCCTTCGTGTGCGCAACCCCCTCCCGGCCGACGTCCGCGCCGGTCAGCTTCGCCCACCAGTCCGCTGCTGGGTCGGGCTGCCGTGGCCCCGATGTCGGCCCGTGCGGGGACGGATCCGGGTTGTTGATGATCGTTCGTTGGCGTCGAATGCCCGCGTGAGCTGCCTTCCTGCCGTAGACCTGTGCGGCCACGGACGGCCATCGGCGGACATTCTGCGGACTGAGCGGCGACGATTCGAAGGGTTTCGCCGTCGGTGACGTCGGCCCCGAGGCGCAGGGGTGATGCACTGCGCGAGACAGCCACCGATGGTGCGATCATGCCTGACCGCAGGCCACAGCTCAGTCACCACGTCGGCGCTGCTGCCTGGATCGTCGCCCGGCCCCGCCGTGTCCTGCACGGCCATGATCTCGCCTGCTGGTGCCCCTCGACCAGCCCTGCCACGCCGACGTCCTGCTCGGGCTCGCCAACCGATGACCACCGGCGGCCCGAGGCCGGCAGCGAGCAACTGAGCACGGCGGAGGCCTGTCGCCGGCCCCGGCGTGCCCCTCGGGCACGCGCCGGCCGGAGGCAGTGGGCTCAGTTGCCGGCGGCCCGGAACTTCTCCACGACATCTGCCTTGATGCGCCCGCGGGCGCTGACCTCGATGCCCTGCCCGGCCGCCCACGCGCGCACCGCGGCCGGGTCGAATCCGGCGTACGTCGGCTTCGCCGCCGGCGTGCTCCGGCGTCCGCCGCCGGTCATCTTCCGCGCCGCGTCAACATACCGAGAAAGCTCGTTCCGCATCTCCGCTGCGTTCACATTCGAGAGGTCGATCTCGTACTCGGTCTTGTCCAGGGCGAACTTCACGGTCGTGTCGGCCGGGTCGCCGGTGAGGTCATCGACCAGAACAACGTGAGTCTTGGTAGCCATAGAGCAAAGAGATCAGAGGCGCAGACGGATTGTCAACCGAAAGGAACCCCGCCAGGGTGAGGATAAGCAGCCCTGCATGACGCTCGTCGTCGTCGAAAGGAGACGAACAGCGGTTAGCCTGGAAGGCGACGGCTCATGACCCATCGGAGTATCGCCGTGCGCTGGACTTTCCCTCATCCTGCTATCAGGCTCGAGTCAAGCTTATGACATGGCTTGACTTGGCCATGCGGTAGGCCCGCCACGGTTGACCGGTTCTCGTGGCGGCAGAGAGGCCGGCTGGCCGGAGCTGAGCCGCGAGTAAAAGGCGAGGGATGGTCCTGGCGCGTTCAGTCTCGAGCGAGGCCGCCACCGTGAAGTGAGCCGTTCGTGCACCGTCCGGGCTGCGCACTACGTTCCGATCACGTCCACGAGGCCGGGCGCACCGCGCCCCTCCCCAACCCGGCGACGCCGCTGGTGGGACGGCTCCCACTTCGCGGTGCCCACGTCCCCCTCGGACACCTGGAGACAAGAGACGCGAACTCCCCGGCGCCTCACACTGCCAGAGCGGCTGGTGGGGGTCTGCGGACGTCCGCCGTTGTGCATTGCTGCAGGTAACCGCCAGGTATGTTTCCCAGGGAACCACTGCGGACGACCGTGAACGCCACGGTTTGGCCACCATCGTGGCACCACGCCGAGGCCGCCTAACCAGCGCGCTGAGCCCCCCGCCGAGGCAAGACGCCGGCGGGCTCAGCGCATGCCAGGCTGGCAGGCGTCGACCGGCCTGGCATGACAGGCGGGGACCGCGATGGCGAGCTCGCCGACGAGGTTCGGGGGCGACGCCGGGCAACGCGGGTGCCCTGCGCTGCACGGCGATGTCATGAACTCGTCCAGGCAGTCCGCGATCCAGTCCCGGTAGAAGCGCAGAACCGCAGGGGCGTCTTCGTCGACCAGAAGACAGCACCGGCCATGACGTACGGTCCCGCCGGGTGCAGCCGGAACTCGAAGTCCGTGACGATCCCAAGGTGCCCGCCGCTGTGCGTCGCGGAACACGATCTGCCTCGGGCAGGGTCAGCCCGCGCCGCGCTGTCTCGTCATCCCTGGCCGCGGCCGCGCCCTGGCTGTCCGAGCGCGGCCGGCGGCGCGTTGCCCGCGGTTGCGCCCTTCGCGTACTGCGGCGTCGTCAGGTAGACGAACTCGTAGACGCCGTCCGCCGCGAGCTCGTCGGTGATGATGCCCTCGCCGATCCGGATGCCGTGC
>DASQNB010000465.1:0-2130 GCA_035645175.1 Geodermatophilus sp. | reverse complement strand
CATGGTCGGACGGCTGGTGCTCGGTGGCGCTCCGCTCGGGCAGCCCGGGGACGTCGGCCCGCGGCTGCGCTCGGCGATGGCGACCGCGGACGTGCTCGCCGTCGAGGACACCCGCCGCCTGCACCGGCTGGCCACCGACCTGGAGGTGCAGCTGTCCGGGAGGGTGGTCACCTTCCACGAGTCCGTCGAGCGCTCCCGGCTGCCCGGGCTGCTGGCCGCGCTGTCGGAGGGGCGCACCGTGCTGCTGCTCACCGACGCCGGGATGCCCTCGGTCTCCGACCCCGGCTACACGCTGGTGCGGGCCGCGATCGACGCCGGCGTCGAGGTGACCTCGGTGCCCGGGCCGTCGGCGGTGACGACCGCGCTCGCGGTCTCGGGCCTGCCGGTCGACCGGTTCTGCTTCGAGGGGTTCCTGCCGCGCAAGGCGGGGGAGCGGCGCTCGCGGCTGGCGGGGCTGGCCGACGAGCGCCGCACGATGGTGTTCTTCGAGTCGCCGCACCGGGTAGCCGACGCGCTCACCGACGCTGCGGCCGCCTTCGGCCCCGGCCGGCCCGCCGCGGTCTGCCGGGAGCTGACCAAGACCCACGAGGAGGTCCGCCGGGGGGCGCTCTCCGACCTGGCCACGTGGGCCGCCGACGGGGTGCGCGGTGAGATCACGCTGGTCGTCGGCGGGGCGCCCGCGGAGCCGGTGTCGCTCTCGCCGGCCGAACTGGCCGACCTCGTGGCGGACGAGGAGGCCGCGGGCGCCACGCGCAAGGACGCCATCCGCGCCGTCGTCGTCCGCACGGGACTGCCCCGCCGCACCGTCTACGACGCCGTCGTCGCCGCCAAGTCCGGCTGACCCGGCGCCCGGTGCGTCGTGTGCACACAGCGCTGTCCGACGGGCGCGCGGACAGCGTTCTGTGCACACGACGTCGCCTGTGGACGACAGGAGAGGGCGCCCGTGGCCGGCCGGTCAGCCTGCGTGGGTGCCGCCGTCGAGATCGCTGCCCGAATCGTTGCGCGAACACGTCTTCCGGGGGACCGACGTCGTCCGGCGTGGTCTGCTGAGCCCCGCCCAGCTGCGCGGCCCGACCTGTCGCCAGCTCTTCCGGGACGTCTACGTCGACGCCCGGGTGCCGGACACACACCGACTGCGTGCGCGGGCAGCGGCCCGGCTGCTCCTCCCGGGAGCCGTCGTCTCGGGCCTCAGCGCGGCCGTGCTGTGGGGTGTCGACCTCGCGGACGAGCGGGACGACGTGGAGCTGGTGCCCCCGCCGGGGTCACACCCCCGCCGCATCCCGGGCACTCGGGTTCGCCGCTTGCCGCTGCACCCCGCCGACGTCCGGGTGGTCGACCGTGTGCGGGTGGTCTCCCCGGTGACGGCGACGCTCCGTGCGGCGTCGCTGCTCGGACCGGACGAGGCCGTGGTGGCGGTCGACCGGATGGTGGCGGCCGGCGTCGTCGATCTCGCTTCGCTCCGTGCCCGCGCCTCGACACCGCGGGCTGCCTCGGCGCGGGTGCGGCGGGCCTGTAGCCGGGCGGACGGGCTGGCGGAGTCACCACAGGAGACGCGGTTGCGCCTGCTGATGGTCGACGGCGGGTTGCCCGCGCCGGTGGCGCAGCACGTCGTCCGGCACGAGGGACGCGAGGTCGCCCGGGTCGACTTCGCCTGGCCCGAGCGCCGTGTGGCGGTCGAGTACGACGGGGCATGGCACGCCGAGCCGGGTCAGTTCGCGCGCGACCGCCGGCGGCTCAACCGGCTGCAGGCCGCTGGCTGGACCGTCGTCTTCGTGACCGCGGCCGACCTGCATCGTCCCGTCCAGCTCCTCGCCACCATCCGGGCGGCGCTGCACCGATGACGAGGTGTGCACTCCTCGCGCTCACAACGCCGTCCGGCTCACGCCGTGTGCACACGACGCGAACGGAGCCGCGGCATCACAGCCAGCCGTTGCGCTTGAAGCCGCGGTGCAGCAGCACGCACACGGTCACGATGAGCAGCAGCACCAGCGGGTAGCCGTAGCGCCAGTTCAGCTCGGGCATGTACTGGAAGTTCATCCCGTACACGCCGGTGATGAGCGTCGGGACGGCGATGATGGCGGCCCAGGCGGAGATGCGACGGGTGTCCTCGTTGTCGGCCATCGAGGTGCG
>DASQNB010000464.1:0-2255 GCA_035645175.1 Geodermatophilus sp. | reverse complement strand
GGTCCCCCCGGCCTGACTCTGCGCCGGGCTCCCGCTCCTCGCTCGCAGGGCTCGCTGCGATGCTCACCCGGCTGTCGTCAGGCGGTGGCCGGGGCCGTAGGTCAGGTGGGCCACCCCGTTGCTCAGACCCTCCACGCCCAGCAGGGACAGCGGCGTCTGCGGCCCGCCCTCCGGGAACAGCCGGATGCCCGAGCCGACGGCGACCGGGTAGACGAACAGGTGCAGCTCGTCGACCAGGCCGTCGGCCACCAGGGCCCGCACCAGCGTCGCGCTGCCGCTCACGTAGAGGTCGCCCTGCTCCTTGAGCTCGCGGATGCGGCCGGCGTCGTAGCCGCCGACGGCGGTGGAGTTGCGCCACACCGAGCCGGCGTCGGTCAGCGTCGAGGAGACGACGTACTTGGTCGTGTCGTTGAAGAACGGCGCTCCGGGGTCGTCCTCGACGGTCCGCGTCGACCAGGCCGGCGCGAACATCTCGAAGGTGGTCCGGCCGAGCAGGATGCCCTGCGCCGGGGCCGTGAGCGCCCCGATGGAGGCGGCCAGGTCGTCGGGGAACCCGTAGTCCATCGTCCACATCGGTGCGTCGACGACCCCGTCGACGGTGGTGAACTCGTGCACCCTGATCGCGCCCATGTGTGCTCCCCTGCGTGTGCCGCGGCGGCCGCCGCGGGGTCGGTGGTCGACCTCGTCGGGACAGACCCTGGTCGACGCCGTTCCTCATCGGTGGGCAGCGCGCCGCGGCGGCTCGGAGCGGCAGCGCGCAGCGGCGGCGAGGGGGACCATGGCGGAGGTGTCCCGCCGCCGGTCCCCAGCCCCGCCCGTGCCGGTCCGCCCGCGCCAGCCGGGGCGCGCCGAACGCCTCACCGAGGCACTCGAACGCGACGGCGACACCTGCATCTGGTGCGGCCGCGTCCTCGGCGGCCTGGTCCCGCCGACCACCGAGCACGTCGTCCCCAGGCTGAAGGGCGGGCCGTCGTGGCTGGCCAACGAGGTCGCTGCCTGCCGCCGCTGCAACGCCGAGCGCGGCCACCGGGCGCCGGTGGACTGGCTGGAGGAGTGCGAGCGGCGCGGCTGGCAGCCCGACGCCGACCGGCTGGCCCGGGCGCTGGACGCCCTGCAGGCGGCCATCGACCGCGAGGGTGGCCAGCGCCGGGCGCGGCCCTATCTCGACGCCCAGCAGCGCCGACTGCGCCGCCGGCGACCGCCGGCGCCGGAGCGACGTACGGTCGCGTCGTGACGGGTGCTGGCAGCGTCGTGCAGGTGAGCGTCTACCCGGTGAAGAGCCTCGCCGGGCGGACCGTGCGGGAGGCCCAGGTCGGGCCGGCGGGCCTGGTCGGGGACCGCGCGTGGACCGTCGTCGACGCGACGACGGGGGAGCGGGTGACGGTCAAGAGCACCCCGCAGATGGCCGAGGTCGTCGCCACCGGGGACGACGAGGCCGACACGATCACGCTGACCGAGGTGCTGGGCCGCCCGGTCCGCCTCGAGCGCGCCGGGGAGCCGCAGGTGGACGCCGCCGCGGTGCACCTGGTCAGCCGGTCGGCCGTGGCCCGCGCCGCCGAGGGCGACGTCCCCGAGGGGTGCTCGGCCGACGACCCGCGCGCCAACCTGCTGCTGGACCTGCCCGAGGGCGAGGACGAGCGCGCCTGGGTCGGGCGGACGGTGCGCATCGGCGAGGTCGAGGTCGCCGTCACCCGCACCCCTCGGCACTGCCTCGGGGTGTACGCCGAGGTCCGGCGGCCGGGCACGATCCACGCCGGCGACCGCGTCGAGGTCCTGCCCGGCTGACCCCCCCGGCCGGCCGGGCGTCGTCCCGGGGTGACCTACGCCGCGCACTAGGCTCGGGGGGTCAGGTCGCCGACCCCGCAGGAGCTCCCGTGTCAGCCGCGCCCACCCTCGCCGCCACCGCCCCGATCCGGGTGCCGGCCGGGACGACGGCCCAGGACGCGCTGAAGGCGGCCGGCACCCCGCTCAAGGGTCCCGACGGCGCGGTCGTCGTCCGTGACCTGGCGACGGGCGACCTGAGGGACCTCGCCTGGGCCCCCGAGGCCGACGCCGAGATCGAGCCGGTGCCCGCCGCCAGCCCCGAGGGCCGGGCGGTGATCCGGCACTCCACCGCGCACGTGCTGGCCCAGGCCGTGCAGGACCTCTTCCCCGGCACCCGGCTGGGCATCGGCCCGCCGGTGGAGAACGGCTTCTACTACGACTTCGCCCCCGAGCGGCCCTTCACCCCCGAGGACCTGAAGGCCCTCGAGAAG
>DASQNB010000463.1:0-3658 GCA_035645175.1 Geodermatophilus sp. | reverse complement strand
AACCAGGAGCGGGCGGAGATGTTCGCCCAGGAGTTCGCCGGGGCCTACCCGGAGAGCCGCATGAGCGTGCACCGCGGCGACATCGCCGACCCCGACGACTGCCGGCGCACCGTCGCCGAGGTGATCGAGCAGCACGGCCGGCTCGACATCCTGGTCAACAACGCCGGCATCACCGTCGACCGGACCGTGCTGAAGATGACCGACGACGACTGGCGGCGGGTCATCGACGTCAACCTGTCGGGCGCCTTCTACCTGTCCCAGGCCGCGCTCAAGCACATGCTCGAACGCGGCAGCGGGCGGATCGTGATGATCTCCTCGGTGATCGGGGAGATGGGCGGCATCGGCCAGTCGAACTACTCCTCGGCCAAGGCCGGCCTGCTGGGCCTGACCAAGACGCTGGCCCGGGAGGCGGCGATGCAGGTGCAGCGCTCCGGCAAGGCCGACGGGCCGGGCATCACCGTCAACGCCGTGACTCCGGGCTACACCGCCACCGAGATGCTCGAGACCGTGCCGGAGAAGGTGCTCGACGGCCTCCGGGCGAAGATCCCGATCGGCCGGCTGGGCGAGCCGGAGGAGATCGCGCGTGTCGTGCACTTCCTCGCCGCCGACGCCTCCGGCTACATCACCGGTCAGGTCTGGGGCGTCAACGGCGGCCTGGACATGTAGCCGCCGGGGCGCCGTCCGCAGGACCCCATCGAACTGAGGAGAGTGCTCGGGTGTTCGACCGCATCGCCGTCGTGAACCGTGGAGAGCCGGCCCTGCGGCTGATCCGAGCGGTGCGGGAGCTCAATGCCGAGCACGGCTCGGGCACCCGGGTCGTGGCGCTGCACACCGAGGAGGAGCGCCGGGCGACGTTCGTGCGCGCCGCCGACGAGGCGGTCCTGCTCCGCGGGGGCGGCGCGGGCAGCCCGTACCTCGACCACGCCGAGCTGGCCCGGGCCCTGCGCGCCAGCGGCGCCGACGCGGCCTGGGTCGGCTGGGGCTTCGTCGCCGAGGACCCCGCCTTCGCCGAGCTGTGCGCCGACCTCGGCGTGACCTTCATCGGGCCGCCCCCGGAGGCCATGCGGCTGCTCGGCGCCAAGATCGAGGCGAAGGTGCTCGCCGAGAAGACCGGGGTGCCGGTCGCGCAGTGGAGCCACGGCCCGGTCGAGGGTCCCGACGACGGCCGGCGGCACGCCGACGCCATCGGCTACCCGCTGATCGTCAAGGCCCGCAGCGGCGGCGGGGGCCGCGGGATCCGGGTCGTCCGCTCGGAGGCCGAGCTGGAGGAGGCGCTGGCGCGCACCCGGTCGGAGGCGGAGAAGAGCTTCGGTGACCCGGTCGTCTTCATGGAGCGGCTGGTCGAGGGTGGCCGGCACGTCGAGGTGCAGGTGATCGCCGACCAGCACGGCACGGTGTGGGCGCCCGGTGTGCGCGACTGCTCGGTGCAGCGGCGCAACCAGAAGGTCCTCGAGGAGTCCAGCTCGCCGGCGTTGAGCCCGGAGCAGGACGCCGCCCTGCGCGAGTCCGCCGTCGCGCTGGTCCGGGCCGCGGGCTACGTCGGCGCGGGCACCGTCGAGTTCCTCTACCAGCCGGAGGAGCAGCTCACCACGTTCCTCGAGGTCAACACCCGGCTGCAGGTGGAGCACCCGGTGACCGAGCAGACCACCGGGCTGGACCTGGTCAAGCTGCAGCTGCACGTGGCCGCGGGGGGCCGGCTCGAGGGCGACCCGCCCGCGGCCACCGGGCACGCCGTCGAGGCACGGCTCACCGCCGAGGACGCCGAGCAGGGCTTCGCCCCGGCGCCCGGCCGGGTCGAGCTGCTGCGGCTGCCGACCGGGCCCGGCGTCCGCGTGGACACCGGGATCGGCGTCGGTGACGCCATCCCGCCGCAGTACGACTCGATGATCGCCAAGGTGATCGCGTGGGGCCGTGACCGCCCCGAGGCCCTCGCGCGGCTGCGCTGCGCCCTGCAGGAGACCACCGTCGTCCTGCGGGGCGGCACCACCACCAAGTCCTTCCTGCTCGACCTGCTCGACCGCCCGGAGGTCGTGGCGGGCACCGCCGACACCGGGTGGCTGGACCGCGCCGGCACCGGCGACGGCGCCCGGCCCGTCGGCAACGCGTGGGTGGCGCTCGTGCAGGTCGCCGTCGACCTGGCCGAGGCCGAGGAGGAGCAGGAGCGGCTGGCGTTCCTGGCGTCGGCCCGCGGTGGCCGGCCGCGGGCGCCGCACGAGGTGGGCCGCACCATCGAGCTGGGCATGCGCGGGCAGGTCTACCGGCTGACCGTCGCCACGGTGGACCGGGACCGGTACCGGGTCGGGCTCGACGGCCGGGTCGTCGACGTCGAGGTGGACCGGCTCGGCCCCCTGGAGAGCCGGCTCACCATCGGCGGACGGCGGTACGCGGTGGTCGCCGTCGAGGCCCCCGGGTCCTCTCTGGTGGAGGTCGACGGGGAGACGCACCGGGTGGGCCGGGACGTCGGCGGGATCGTCCGCGCGCCCGCCCCGGCCGTGGTCGTCGCCGTCCGCGTCGCGCCGGGCGACGAGGTCGAGGCCGGTCAGCCGATCGTCGTGCTCGAGAGCATGAAGATGGAGACGGCGGTGCGGGCGCCGTTCGCCGGTCGGGTCCGCGAGGTGCGGGCCGCGGTGAACAGCCAGGTCGACTCCGGCGCTCCACTGCTCAGCCTCGACCGCACCGGCGGCGACGTCGAGGAGGCCACCGGCGAGCGCGTGGCCCTGCCGAGCGGGGAGGAGACGCCGGACGGCGACCCGCGGGCCCGCGCGCTGGCCCGGCTGACGGCGCTGCGGGCACTGGTCACCGGCTACGACGTCAGCGGCGGGCACGCGCGGCAGCTGGTCGCCGAGTACGCGGCCGCCCGCGACGAGCTCCCCGTCGACGACGCACAGCTGCTGTCCGCCGAGCTCGACGTGCTGGTCACCTTCGCCGACCTGTGCGAGCTCACCCGCAACCGGCCGGCCAGCGAGGAGGAGGAGGCCGACACCCAGGTCCACAGTCCGCGGGAGTACTTCCAGGCCTACCTGCACTCCCTCGACGCCGAGCGGGAGGGGCTGCCGGAGGCCTTCCTCGCCCGGTTGCGGCGGGCGCTGGCCCACTACGGCGTCGAGGACGTGGAGCCGAGCGCAGCGCTGACCGAGGCGGTGCACCGGATCTTCCTCGCCCAGCAGCGCGTCGGTGAGCAGCGGCCCGCGGTCTCGGCGCTGCTGGACCGCTGGCTGACCGCCGACCGGCTGCCCGACGGGCCGGCGCGCGCGGAGGTCGGGGAGGTGCTCGACCGGCTGGTGGTCGCCACCCAGCTGCGCTACCCGGCGGTGGGCGACCTGGCCCGGGCCGTCCGCTACCGGCACTTCGAGGAGCCGGTCCTGCGCGCCGCCCGGCAGGAGGTCCTCGACCGGGCTGCGCGGCTGCTCGACGAGCTCGACGAGGCGGCGGCCCGCGGGGACACCGCGGAGAGCATCCGGCGGATGGAGGCGCTGGTCGCCAGCCCCGAGCCGCTGGTCCGGCTGCTGGCGCAGCGCTTCGACCGCCCGACAGCGGTCCCGGACCCGGTCCTCGAGGTGCTCACCCGCCGCTACTACCGCAGCCGCAGCCTGGAGGACGTGCGGTCGACCCGGCTCGACGGGGACACCTGCGTCACCGCCGAGTACGACCTGAACGG
>DASQNB010000462.1:0-7345 GCA_035645175.1 Geodermatophilus sp. | reverse complement strand
CGCAGCTGCTCGGCGCCGAGCTCGGTGGAGATCGACTGGGCGGTGGCCTGGGTGAAGGTCAGCGGCAGCGCGCCGTAGCGCAGCTGGTTGGCCAGCTCCTCGGCGCTCTCCTGGTCGAAGTCACCGGTGATCGTCGTGGGGTTGCTGGTGATCGCACCCTGGATGGTCGGCGCGGAGATCACCCGGCCGTCGAGGGTGAACGCGACGTTGGAGCCGACGTTGGCCGCGGTGTAGGCCGCCCAGGTCGCCTCGGCCTCGTTCTGGAAGTCCAGCAGCACGACCCACTCACCGGTGGTCGGCTCGGTGCCGGCGCTGGCGTCGCCGACCTGCGTCCCCTCGATGATCGCCGGGCCGAGCAGGTACTTCGCCGTGCCGTCCTCGGTGCACGCGGCGACGAAGCTCTCCGGCAGGTCGACCTCGCTGGTGGTGTCCTCGGGGGCGCAGGTCAGCGTGGCGTACTCAGCCGCGGCCTCCTCCTGGGTGACCGGCGCGGCGCCCGGCTCGGGCAGCGAGGGGTCGGCGACGGCACCGTCGGTCGGCGTGGCCGGGTCGGTCGGCGCGGCCGGGTCGCTGGGCGCGGCCGGGTCGCTCGGGGCGGCGCCGTCGCTCGGGGCCGTGGTCTCGCCGGCGGCGGGGGTCCCGGTGGCCGGCGGCTCCTGGGCGGCCGGGGTGGCCGGCTCGGGACCCTGGACGACCGGGCGGAAGCGCAGCTGTGCGGTGGCACCGAGCTCGCGGGCCTGCTCGCCGTCGTCCCCGGGGACGGAGATGACGATGTTCGAGTCCCCCTCGGTCACCACCTCGGCCTCGGCGACGCCCAGGCCGTTGACCCGCTGCTCGATGATCTGGCGGGCCAGCTCGAGCTCGGCGGGGTCGGGGGCCTGGCCGTCGGGGGTGGTGGCGGTGAGCGTGACCGTCGTCCCGCCGCGCAGGTCGAGGCCGAGCTGCGGGGTGCGGGTGTCGCCGGTGAGGAAGACGAGGCCGTACAGGACGGCCACGACGAGGAGGAAGGCGCCGAAGTACCGGCGGGCGGGGAGCGTGCGTTGGGCCACGGTGCGGCTCCGGGTCAGCGGGTGCGGTCGGCGGGACCGCCGTCGGCCGTGCCGTTCGCCTCGTCCCCGGGGAACACCGTGCCGTCGGTGGCCGGGTCGGCGACCGCGGGCTTGCGGATCTCGAGGATGGCCTGCCGGGCGAGGGTCACGACCACGCCGGGGGCGATCTCCAGGTCCACGGTGCCCTCACCGAGGGCGGCGACGGTGCCGTGCAGACCGGCCGTCGTCATGACCGGGGTGCCCGGGGTCAGCGACTCCTGCAGCGTCCGCTGCCGCTCCTGGAGCTTCCTGCGCTGCCGCGCGGGGAGCACGATCAGCAGCACGAAGGCCAGGACCAGGATGACGAGCGGGAACAACTCCACGACAGATGTGCCTCTCTACCGCGCCGTACGGGCCGCGGTGGTGCGGCCCGGGACGGGGCCGCTCGGGTGCGTCGGCTGCGGCGCGGGGCTCTCCGGGCGACCGAGCGGGACGCGCGCGGACGAGCCGGACGAGTTGCGCGCCAGCGCTCCGCAGTCTAGGCGTCGAACAACGTCTCTGACGACGACCCCGGGGCCTGCGGGTCGGCTGTGACCCGGCCGAGGGGGACGCCGCCACGCGGCACCGGCTGACCGAGGTGGTGCCACGCCGCCTCGGTGGCCACCCGGCCGCGCGGGGTGCGGGCGAGCAGGCCGGCCCGGACGAGGAACGGCTCGCAGACCTCCTCCACCGTGTGCGGCTCTTCCCCCACCGCGACCGCGAGGGTGGCGACGCCGACCGGCCCGCCGCTGAAGCGCATGACCAGCGCCTCGAGGACCGCACGGTCGAGCCGGTCCAGGCCCAGGTGGTCGACGTCGTAGAGCGCCAGGGCCGCCTCGGCGACCGCGCGGGTCACCCGACCGTCGGCGCGCACCTCGGCGTAGTCGCGGACCCGGCGCAGCAGCCGGTTGGCGATCCGCGGGGTGCCCCGGGAGCGGCCGGCGATCTCCGCCGAGCCGTCCGCGCTCAGCTCGACGCCCAGCAGCGCCGCGCTGCGCGCCAGCACCTGCTGCAGCTCGGCCGGCTCGTAGAACTCCATCTGCCCGACGAAGCCGAACCGGTCGCGCAGCGGCCCGGTGAGCAGCCCGGCGCGGGTGGTCGCCCCGACCAGGGTGAACGGGTTGATCTCCAGCGGGATCGCGGTCGCGCCCGGGCCCTTGCCGACGACGACGTCGACCCGGAAGTCCTCCATCGCCATGTAGAGGAGCTCCTCGGCCGGGCGGGCGATCCGGTGGATCTCGTCGATGAAGAGCACGTCGCCGGGGGCGAGGTTGGACAACATGGCGGCGAGGTCGCCGGACCGCTCGATGGCCGGGCCGCTGGTGATCTTCACCGCCGTCCCCAGCTCGGAGCCGATGATCAGCGCCAGGCTGGTCTTGCCGAGCCCCGGCGGGCCGGAGAGCAGCACGTGGTCCGGCGGGCGGCCGCGCCGCTTGGCGCCCTCGAGCACCAGCTCCAGCTGGCGGGCCACCTTGGGCTGGCCGATGAAGTCGGTGAGCGAGTGCGGCCGCAGCGCGGACTCGACCACCCGTTCCTCGTCACCGGCCTGCGGGTCGACGGCGGCGTCGGCGAACCGGCCGGGGCCGGCGTCGGCGGCCGGGAGCTCCCGGTCGAACGGCGAGCTCACGACCTGCCCAGCAGCCGCAGCGCCTGGCGCAGCAGGACGGCGACCTCCACCGAGCCGGTCGCGGCGACCTGCTCGTCGGCCAGCGGGGCCAGCTCGACGATGGCTGCGTCGGCCTCCCGGCCCGACCAGCCCAGGCCCACCAGCGCCGCGGCCAGCTGGTCGCGCCAGGGCGCCACCGGGGTGACGGCCGGCAGCCCGGTGCCCGCGGCGCCGCCGTCCAGCTGCGTGTCGGTGGTCGTGACCCCCAGCCGGTCGCGCAGCTCCAGGATCAGCCGCTCGGCGCCCTTCTTGCCGATGCCCGGGACCTGCATGAGCGCCTTGACGTCGGCCATCGACACCGCCCGGCGAACCTCGCGCGGCGGGTGGATGGCCAGCACCGCCTGGGCCAGCCGCGGACCCACGCCGTTGGCCGTCTGCAGCAGCTCGAACAGCTGGCGCTCGTCGTCGTCGGCGAACCCGTAGAGGGTGAGCGAGTCCTCCCGCACCACCAGGCTGGTCGCCAGCCGCGCGCTCTCCCCCACCTGCAGCCGCGCGATCGTGCCCGGCGTGCACTGGACCGACAGGCCGATGCCGCCGACCTCGACGACCGCGCCGTCCGGCGACACGGCGGCGACCCGGCCACTCAGACTGGCGATCACCGGGACACCCCCTGCCAGCGCGGCAGCGTCCGCTGCACCACCGGCGCGCCGATCCCGCCGGCCAGCGCGGCGACCTCCAGACGCCGCTGGGCGGGGCCGCGCCAGGCGTGGCAGACCGCCAGCGCCAGCGCGTCCGCGGCGTCGGCCGGCTTGGGCGGGGACGCCAGCCCCAGCACCCGGGTGACCATCAGGGTGACCTGCTCCTTGTCCGCGCGGCCGCTGCCGGAGATGGCGGCCTTGACCTCGCTGGGTGTGTGCCAGGCGACCGGCCGGTCGGCCTGCGCCGCGGCCAGTGCCGCGACCCCGGCCGCCTGGGCGGTGCCGGTGGCGGTGCCCTTGTTGTTCTGCGTGAAGACCCGCTCGATCGCCACGACGTCGGGCCGGTGCGCGCGCAGCAGCGCGGTCACGGCGGTGTGCAGCTCCAGCAGCCGCAGCTCCAGGTCCAGCTCCGCGGCGGTGCGCACGACGCCCACGCCGACCGCGGTCGGCCGCGCGCCGGGGCGCCCGTCGACCACCCCCCACCCGCACCGGGTGAGGCCCGGGTCGATGCCGAGCACCCGCATGGCGGCGCCTCCTACCCGTGAGCCGAACTGGTGTTCGACCACGCTAGCCGCCGCCACCGACGGTGGGCGCGCAACACGCGGTCGGCGCCGACCGGGAGCCACGACTCCTCGAGTCGAACTCCTGCTCCAGGGGTCCTGCAGTGTCGCTGGAGCACGAGGACCGCCCCGGAAGGGACGAGGTTCCTCCGTCAGCCGACCTTCTCGAGCACCTCGTCGGAGACGTCGTAGTTGGCGTAGACGTTCTGCACGTCGTCGCAGTCCTCGAGCGCGTCGATCAGCCGGAACACCTTGCCCGCGGCCTCCTCGTCCAGCTCCACCGAGACGCTGGGCACGAAGCCGGCCTCGGCCGAGTCGTAGTCGATGCCGGCGTCCTGCAGCGCGGTGCGCACGGCGACCAGGTCGGTGGGCTCGCACACCACCTCGAGGGTGTCGCCGAGGTCGCGCACCTCCTCGGCGCCGGCGTCGAGCACGGCCATCAGGACGGCGTCCTCGTCGACCGTGGCGGTCTTCGGGACCACGATCACGCCCTTGCGGGAGAAGAGGTAGGCGACCGACCCGGGGTCGGCCATCGACCCGCCGTTGCGGGTCATCGCGGTGCGCACCTCCATGGCCGACCGGTTCTTGTTGTCGGTCAGGCACTCGATGAGGACGGCGACACCGCCGGCCGCGTAGCCCTCGTAGGTGATGGCCTGGTAGTCGACCCCACCGGCCTCGAGGCCGGCGCCGCGCTTGACCGCGCGGTCGATGTTGTCGTTGGGCACCGAGCTCTTCTTGGCCTTCTGGACGGCGTCGAACAGCGTCGGGTTGCCGGCCGGGTCGCCACCGCCGGTACGGGCGGCGACCTCGACGTTCTTGATCAGCTTGGCGAAGAGCTTGCCGCGCTTGGCGTCGATCCCGGCCTTCTTGTGCTTGGTCGTCGCCCACTTGGAGTGGCCGCTCACGAGTCCTCCTCGCTGTCGCTCGTCGGCCGCGTGCGCGGCCGGCCGGCTGTGTCCTCTGGTGAACTCGCGAACTCGTTCACGGTGGGTCCTCCTCGTTCCCGGCGGCAGCGCCGGCCCTCTCGGCCAGGTGGCGGCGGACGATGTCGACGAACAGCGCGTGCACCCGGCGGTCCCCGGTCAGTTCGGGGTGGAAGCTGGTCGCCACCAGGTCACCCTGGCGGACCGCGACGATCCTACCGTCGGCGGCTCCCCCGACGACCCGGCCGAGGACCTGCACGCCCTCCCCGGCCTGCTCCACCCACGGCGCGCGGATGAACACCGCGTGCACCGGACCGCCCTCGACGCCGTCGATCCGCACCTGCGACTCGAAGGAGTCGACCTGCCGGCCGAAGGCGTTGCGCCGCACCGTCACGTCCAGGCCCCCGACGGTCACCTGGTCCGGCGGGGCGTCCAGCAGCCGGTCGGCCAGCATGATCATCCCAGCGCAGGAGCCGTAGACCGGCAGCCCGCCGGCCACCGCGGCGCGCAGCGGCTCGAGCAGGCCGAACCGGGCGGCCAGCTTGGCCATGGTGGTCGACTCCCCGCCCGGGACGACGAGCGCGTCGACCGCCGCCAGCTCCTCGGGACGGCGGACCGTGACCGCCTGGGCGCCGAGCGCGGACAGCGTGGCGAGGTGCTCCCGGACGTCGCCCTGCAGGGCCAGCACACCGACGACGGGATCCCTGGGCACGAGCGACCAGGTTACGGCCCGGCGGCGCGCCGCGAGCTCCAGGTCAGCAGCCGCTCCAGCGGTCCGCGCCCGAGCCGCAGCCGCCACACCGTGGCCAGCAGCAGGGCGGTGAGGGTGAAGCGGACCCAGCGCCCCCAGTCCTCGGCGAACTCCACGTCCAGCACCGCGAGGGCGACGATCTGGGCGGTGTAGACCGACAGCGCCAGGGCGCCCACCGACGCCAGCGGGTACAGCAGCCGCGGCAGCAGGTCCGCGGCGACCAGGCACACGCCGATGACGGTGACCGCGACACCGCCCGAGCCGACCACCTCGAACGTCGTCGAGCTGTGCGGCTCCGCGCCGGCGAACCAGGCCGGGTCCCACGTGCCGGAGGCACCGAAGCCGGCCTCGATCCCGGCGAGCTCCTGTCCGGGCGCGAGCTGCCGGGTGCTCAGCCAGCCGCCGACGTAGCCCAGCACCGCGGCGGCCGCGCCACCGGCGACCAGGCCGGCGCGCACCCGGGCGGAGTGCAGGTCCAGGCGGCCCACCGCCAGCCCGACCAGCACGAACGCCAGCCAGACCGCCGCCGGGTAGTAGCCGGTGAAGAGCAGGAAGGCGAAGGCGTTGCCCTCCTCGTCCCGGGCGGTCGCGTACTGGCCCACCGCGAGGGTGAGCGGGGGCCCGGCCAGGGCGACGGCGCCCGCCGCCGGCAGCAGCCGTGCCGGGGACCAGCGCAGGAACGGCACCGCCAGGACGAAGAGCACCGCGTAGACGCCGAGGATGATCGCGACGAAGGTGTCCAGCAGCTCCAGGACGCCGCCGATGGCGAACACCCACGCCGCGCGGACCAGGATGCGCGTGCGGGCGCGGCCCAGGTCCCGGCCGGTCGCCGGGGCGCGGCCCCCGGAGAGCAGCGCGATGGAGACGCCGGCCAGCGTGGCGAACAGGATCGACGAGCGGCCGTCGGCCAGCGCCCGCCAGGTGGCCGGGTCCCAGCCGAGCTCGCCGGTGTCGCCCAGGTGGGCGCCGAACATGCCCAGGACGGCCAGCCCGCGGGCGACGTCGAGGCCACCGACCCGCCGTCCCGAGCCGGTGGGGTCCGGCTCGGGACGGGCAGCCGCGCGGGCCCCCTCGACGTCCTCCCGCTGCGCCGTCACGGGGTCACCAGCCGCGGGTGGCGTACCGCTCGCTCTCCGGCAGGGTGGCGACGTTGATGCCCACCATCGGCTCGCCCAGCCCGCGGGAGACCTTGGCGATCACGTCGGGGTCGTCGTGGAAGGTGGTCGCCTGCACGATGGCCGCGGCCCGCTGGGCGGGATCGCCGGACTTGAAGATGCCCGAGCCGACGAAGACGCCCTCGGCGCCCAGCTGCATCATCATCGCGGCGTCCGCGGGGGTGGCGATGCCGCCGGCGGTGAACAGCACGACCGGCAGCTTGCCCAGCCGGGCCACCTCGACCACCAGGTCGTGGGGGGCGCGCAGCTCCTTGGCCGCCACGAACAGCTCGGTCGCGTCGAGGGTGCCCAGCCGGCGGATGCCGGCGCGGATGGCCCGCATGTGCCGGACGGCCTCGACGACGTTGCCGGTGCCGGCCTCGCCCTTGGAGCGGATCATCGCCGCGCCCTCGGCGATCCGCCGCAGCGCCTCGCCCAGGTCGGTGGCGCCGCAGACGAACGGCACGGTGAACTCGCTCTTGGCGATGTGGTGCGCCTCGTCGGCCGGGGTGAGCACCTCGGACTCGTCGATGTAGTCGACCCCGAGGCTCTGCAGCACCTGGGCCTCGACGAAGTGCCCGATCCG
>DASQNB010000461.1:0-3835 GCA_035645175.1 Geodermatophilus sp. | reverse complement strand
TGCCGCCGTCCTCCAGCGGGAACTCCACGAGCCGCCGTGTCATGGCCGATCACCCGTCCGCGCATCGGTGACACCTCGTCCTCGGTGGTACGGAGGTCCGGAGGAGTTCTGCTGATACACCGCAGCGCGGTCACGGCCCCCCGGGAGGAGTGCGCGGCGCCGACCGGGTCCGGCTCAGGCGGCGGCGCCGTCCCGGCGGGCGTGCGCGGCGGCGACGACGTGCGGGACCAGCGCCTGGGCGATGTGCGCGTAGCCCGCCGACGACGGGTGGAAGCGGTCGGCGGAGAACATCGCCGGGTCGGTGCCGAACGCGGCGGTCACGGCGTCGGAGACCGCGGCCACCATCGCCCCGGTCGACCGGGCGACGGCGGCCTGCTCGCGCTGCAGCTGCGTCGAGGCGGCCCGCACCAGCGGCCGCAGCGCCGGCGGCACCCACGGCACCGTCGACATGTCCGGCGCCGGGACGACGACCACGTCGGTGCCGGCCGCGCGCAGCCCGTGCAGCGCCGACGCCAGGGCCGCGGCTGCCTGTGCCGGGGGCACCAGCCGGGCGAGGTCGTTGGCGCCGATCACCACCACGGCCAGGTCCGGCTCCAGGACCGTGGCGCGGCGGACCTGGGCCGCCAGGTCGCGCGAGACCGCCCCGGGGACGGCGAGCACGGACAGGTCGACGTCGTAGCCGGCGTCGGTCAGGGCGGTGGCCAGTCGTGGGCCGAGGGCATCACGCGGGCCGGCGGCGCCGGAGCCGTACGCGAGGGAGTCACCGAGCAGGGCGAGCCGGAGGGGCGTGCGTGTCACGTCCCGCACAACAGCGGCGCACGCACTGCCATGCCCGGCCCGAGGACGCGACAGGGCCCGCCCGGCGTCTACCGGACGGGCCCTGTCGTGGGCGACGGGCCTCTCCTCGGCCTCCCCCAGCCTGCGAGGGGAGCCAGGAGGGGGTCCCTTCTCAGGCCTTGGGGCCGCCGGCGGCGTAGACGACCTGGCCGGAGACGAAACCGGCGCCCTCGCTGACGAAGAACGAGGCCAGGTTCGCGATGTCCTCGGGCTGGCCGACGCGCTGCACCGGGATCTCCTTGGCGGCGTAGGCGATGAAGTCCTCGAACGCGATGCCCATCCGGTCGGCGGTCGCCTTGGTCATCTCGGTCTGGATGAAGCCGGGCGCGATCGCGTTGGCGGTGACGCCGAACTTGCCGAGCTCGATGGCCAGGGTCTTGGTGAAGCCCTGCAGCCCGGCCTTGGCCGTCGAGTAGTTGGCCTGGCCGCGGTTGCCCAGCGCCGAGGTGCTGGAGAGGCTGACGATCCGACCCCACTTGGCGTCGATCATGTGCTTCTGCACCGCGCGGGTCATGAGGAAGGCGCCGCGCAGGTGCACGTTCATGACGACGTCCCAGTCGACCTCGGTCATCTTGAACAGCATGTTGTCGCGGATGACGCCGGCGTTGTTGACCAGGACCGTCGGGGCGCCCAGCTCGGTGGCGACGCGGCTGACCGCGGCCTCCACCTGCTCGGCGTCGCTGACGTCCGCGCCCACGGCCAGGGCCCGGCCGCCGGCGGCCTCGATGGCCTCCACCGTGGCCTTGCCCGCGGCCTCGTCCAGGTCGAGCACGCCCACGGCGAACCCGTCCTGGGCCAGCCGCTTGGCAACGGCCGCACCGATGCCACGCGCGGCCCCGGTGACGATGGCCACGCGGGTACCGGTGCTGTTCGACTCGCTCATCTGTTGTCCTCTCCGTCACTGCGCCGTCCGGTGCGCTGACGGACACGGTACGGCCGGCTGCGGCGGAGCTACCGGCGGGTAGCCCCCGCGCGTCGCGGACTCGCGGGTTCGGGGACGACCGCCCTGCTCAGGGCCAGATGCTCGCCACGACGATGCCGGCCACCGCCAGCTGGACGGCGCCGAGCACCAGGCTCGCGGGGTGGAAGGCCACCTCGGTCACGTGCTGGCCCAGCTTGCCCGGGGTGAGCAGGTCGAGCACCAGGAACGCCACCGCCTGCAGCACCACGCCCAGCACGCCGAAGACGACGGTGTAGAGCAGCGCCTCACCGAAGCCACTGGTCGCGTTGGTCCAGATCGCCGCGAAGATGACCAGCCCCTGCGCGAGGAACCCGGCGGCGAGCACGATGCCGGCGTTGACCGACCGGTCCTCGTGGATCTGCCGGCCCAGGTGGCCGGGAGTGAGCAGGTCGAGCGCGAGGAAGCCGAGGGTCAGCAGCACGATGCCGACCCCGGTGTAGGCGACGGCGTAACCGATGCTGGCCAGCACGAGAGACCTCCGGGGGACGCGGGACGGGGCGGACGCCGCACGTGTCTACCGCACGCGTGCTCGCTGGTCGGCCCCGGCGTGCCGGGTGCCCTCGGCGCGTCGGCCGGCGACCACGACGTCCACCCGGTCGAAGCCCTCCACCGTCGACGGCGGCACGAACCGCGCCGCCGTGCCGTACAGCCCGGCCGGTGGCACCCGTGCCCTGCCCTGCCGCGCGTCGTTGCGCGCGGCGCAGTCCGGCAGCGGGGTGTCCAGCCAGACCGCGCGGACGGCGACGCCGGCCGCCCGGGCCGCGGCGACCAGCGGGGCCCGGTCCTCCGGCGTCGGGTCGGTGTTGTCGACGACGACGCTGCGCCCCTCGGCCAGCAGCTCGGCGACCACCCGCCGCTGCCGGGCCTCCCGGCGGCGGGCGTTGGGCCAGTGGTCCTTGCTGACCACCGTGTGCGTCGCGGCCAGGTGTTCCCGCACCCAGGTCGACTTCCCGCTGCCCTGCAGGCCGGCCATGACGACCAGCTCCTGCCTCGCACGGGCAGTGGCCCTGCTGCAGGGGCCCACCGCGGCCCCACCCCGAGCCTGCGAGGGGCGGGGAGGACGGGGTCCTTCCACGGTGGGGGGCAGGAGGGTCCTCTCTCAGGCCGTCTGCCGCAGCGGGGTCACGTCGGCGTCGTCCTCCAGCGTCGGCCGCGGCGCCGGGTGCTCGACCAGCGCCAGGACCCGGCCGGCCATGAACCGGGCGGTGCGGACGGCGGTGCCGCCCCGGGTGGTCTCGGTGACCTCCACGAGCCCGCGGCCGTGGCTCACGTCCACCCGCCGGCCGGCCCGGGTGGCCTCGATCTCGTACGTGCGCGTGGTGCCGCCGGCATCGATCACGATCTCGACACGGTCGCCCTTCATCGCGTCCTCCAGACGTCGTGCCGGGCGCGGTGCCCGACATGGTGACAACGTCCTCCAGGGGTCCGACATTCCGTGCTGACCTGCGCGTTCAGTCCTCCGAGGAGCGCCGGTGCGGCCGCGGGACGTGCAGCGCGCGGACCGAGGCGATCGCCGCGCGCCGGGCGTGCGCGCGCTGCCGGGCGCGGCTGGTGCGCGGGGCCCTGGGCTCCTCGCGCAGCAACGCGTCCAGCCAGTGCCCGCGGGGGTCGACGTCCACGAGCAGCGCCTTGAGCAGCAGGGTCAGCGGGATGGCCAGCAGCGCCCCGAGCGCGCCCAGCACCCAGCCCCAGAACAGCAGCGCGATGAACGTGACCGTCATCGACAGCCCCACCGAGTCCCCGACGAAGCGCGGCTGGATGAGCGTCTGGACGACGAAGTTCAGCAGCGCGTAGACCGCGACGACGATCCAGAAGTCGGTCCACCCCCCGTCGAGCAGGGCGAGGATCGCCGGTGGCACCAGGCCCAGCACGAACCCGATGTTGGGCACGTAATTGGTGATGAAGGACAGCAGACCCCACACCACCGGCAGCGGGATGCCGATGACCGCCAGCGCGACCGTGTCCCCGACCGCGACGACCGCCCCGAAGACCGTGCTCACCCACAGGTAGCTGCGGGTGCCGCGGGCGAACAGCCCC
>DASQNB010000460.1:0-3832 GCA_035645175.1 Geodermatophilus sp. | reverse complement strand
CGGGCGCCCGCCATGATCCGGTTGCTCGCCGACTCGAACCGCAGCCCCTCACGCCAGCCGGAGGCGACGGGCCCGAAGTCGACCAGCGAGAGGATGCGCAGCTGACCAGCGTCCGGCGCCTGCTCCGCGGTCCGGCGGGCGCGGGCCAGCGCGTCGGGCGCCCGGGCACCCAGCAGGCTCAGCCGTGGATCGCTGCGGACCTGCGCGGCGCGCTCACCGAGCTCCTCGCACAGCAGCGCGGCGACCTCCGGCGGGCAGGTCAGCGCGACGACGTCCCCGGCGCGCAGCCCGGCGTCGAGGAAGGGCAGCGCCACGGCCAGCAGCTCGGCGTCGGTGCGGAGGACCGCGGCGGCGTGTCGTGGCCGGACGGGCGAGGTCCCGTTCCGCAGGAGGGGGGCCGACGCCCGGTGCTCACCCACCGCTCGGTCCACCTCGCCAGGTCCTCTGCCCGGCCGGGGGGTCCGGCCGGTTGCTGCGCCATCCTCGTACACGGGCCCCCGCCGCGTGCGGGGAGCCGGGCGCGCACGCCGTCACGTGGACGGAGCGGCCGGTACCGGGGCCGCCTGATCGCCGACGCCGGCCAGGGCGAGTATCCGCGCCGGCGGCGTCCCCGGCTGCGTCTGCACGCGCAGCTCGACACCGGCCTCCCCTGCCCGGGCCACGGCCTCCAGCACCAGCCCGACGCCGGCGCTGGCCAGGTAGCCGGTGGGCCGGAGGTCGAGGGTGGCGACCGTCCCGGCGGCGAGCTGCTCCAGCCGGGCGAGCAGCTGCCGGTGCACGCGTCCGGCGGTGGCCAGGTCGACCTCGCCGTGCAGCTCCAGGCGCGGGCCGCCCGGCTCGTCGTGCAGGGTCAGCGTCGCGCTGCCGTCGCGGGGCGGGCTCGCCGTGCCGCGCTGCGTACGGGCCTGCGGGCCGAGGAGGGCGGGGGCCATCCGGAAGCGGACGGTCGTGCCGGCGACCTCGGGGAGGTGCACCACCTCGACCTCGGTGGCCAGCGCGCTGATCAGCTCGAGACCGCGCCCGCGGTAGCCGCGGTCGGCCGGCGGCGGCCGCCACACGCCGGTGTCGCACACCTCGGCCCGGACGCCGCCGTCGGCGTCGCGGGCGACCGTGTAGCTGCACTCGCCATCGCTGGGGGAGGCCGCGTAGGCGTGCTCCACGGCGTTGGCCAGGGCCTCGCCCAGCGCGAGCTGGAGGTCCTCGGCGGTGTCGTCGGGCAGGCCGGCCGCCGCCGTCCACGCCGTCACGGCGCGCCGGACCGAGGAGAGCCGCCGCGGGTCGGCGGGCAGCCGCGCGGTCAGGGGCTCGGGCACCAGCCGGGCGGCGATCAGGGCGACGTCGTCGGGCTGGTCGGCGTCGGCGAGGACCTCGGCGAGCAGCCGCCCGGTCAACACCACCGGCTCGGCCGCGGCGTGCCGGGCGGCGGCGGCGCGCACCCGCTCCAGCCCGTCGTCGAGGACCTCGCCGCGGCGCTCCACCAGGCCGTCGGTGTAGAGCAGCAGGGTGGCGCCGGGCGCGATGTCGACCGTGCCCTCGGTGTACGGGCGCCGGCCCGGTGCACCGAGGACGGTGCCTGAGCCGGCACCGTCGAGCAGCTGCGCGCCGTCCGAGGTGACCAGCAGGGCCGGTGGGTGCCCGGCGCGGGCCCACCGGACCGTGCCGGCCGCGCCGTCGACGACCAGGCAAGCGGCGGTCGAGGCCAGCGCCCCGGGCAGCCGGGCGGCGAAGAGGTCCAGCAACTCGAGCGCCTCCGCGGGGCTGCAGCCCTGCAGCAGGGCGGCCGACAGCGCGCTGCGCAGCTGGCCCATGACCGCGGCGGCCGCCGGACCCTGCCCGACGACGTCCCCCACCGCGATCGCCACCCGGTGGTCGGCCAGCTCGACGACGTCGTACCAGTCCCCGCCGGCCTGGGTGCCCTCGGCGCCGGGCAGGTAGTGCGCGGCCAGCGCCAGCCGCTCCAGCGCGGGCAGCTGCGCCGGCAGCAGGCTCAGCTGCAGCGTCTCGGCGATGCCCCGCTCGGCGCGGTAGAGCCGGGCGCGGTCGAGGGCCTGCGCGCACTGCTCGGCGACGGCGAGCAGCATCGCCCGGTCGGTGGCCGAGAAGCGCTGCACCCGCGGCCAGGCGATCGACAGGACGCCGACCACCCGGCCGGCCGCGGACAGCGGCAGGGCCGCGACCGCCGCCAGCCCGAACTCCTCCGCGGACGCGGCCAGCTCCGGCGCCAGCTCGCGCCCGGACGGCGGCTGCGCGGTGACGTCCTCCACCCACACCGGACGCCGCTCGGTGACGGCGGTGGTGGCCACCAGCGGAGCCGACATCGGCACCGTCCGCCACACCTCCAGGCCGGCCGGGCTGCCGCCGTCGATGGCCAGCGCGGCCAGCGCGCGGTGCGAGGGGTCGAGCTCGTACACCGCGACCCGGCTGTCCGGGCCGGTCAGCGCGCGCACGTGACCGCCGGCGACCCGCGCGACCTCCAGCGGGGTGGTCGCGGCCGACAGCTCGGCGGTCGCCCGCTGCAGCAGCGCCAGCCGCCGTGCTGCGGCCCGTTCCTCGGCGAGCAGCACCGCGTTGTCCACCGCCAGGGCGGCGCGGCCGGCGACCTCCTCGAGCAGCACCCGGTCGTCGTCGTCGTACGGCGGGGCGGCGGTCTGGCGGCCCAGGGCGAGGACGGCGAGCAGCCGGCCGCGAACGGTCAGCGGCACCGCCATGGCCGACAGCAGGCTGTGCGGCCACCCCGGCTCCGGGCGGTCGAGGGGCGCATCCGGCTGGGGCAGCCCTGCGCGCAGTACCGGCCGGCCGGTGGCCAGCACGTCGAGACTCAGGCCGCTGTGCGGGTCGAGGCCGGCCAGCGCTGCCTCGCTCGCGCGGTCCAGCGCGGCGATCCCGGCGAAGCGCAGCCGGCCGTCGTCCCCCAGCAGCCGCACGCTGCACAGGTCGGCCAGCCGGCGCTCGACCAGCAGGCGGGCCAGCGCGCCCAGCCGGCCGTCGACGGTGGTCTCCCGGTCCAGCGCGGAGCCCACCTCGGCGAGCAGCGTCTGGCGGGCCGTCTCGCGGATCCGGGCGTTGATGTCGGTGCAGCTGCCCACGTAGCCGGCGGAGTTCTCACCGGCCCCGATCGGCGCCGCCCGCTCCAGCAGCCAGTGGTAGGTGCCGTCGGCGCGGCGCAGCCGGACGTCGACCTCCCAGCCCTCGCGGCGTGCCCTCGCCGCGGCGACGACCTCGGCGTAGCGCTCCCGGTCCTCCGGGTGCAGGCCCTGCGCCCAGCCGTCGCCGACCTCCTCGCGGGCCGGGCGGCCGGTGAACTCGGTCCAGCCGCGGTTGACGAAGACCCGGCGCCCGTCGGGGTCGGCCACCCAGATGAGGGCCGGCGCCAGGTCGGCCATCGCGGTGAACTGCTCCTCCGCGGCCCGCCGGGCCCGGCCGAGCTCCAGGTGCGCACCGACCCGGGCGAGCAGCTCCTGCGCGGAGAACGGCTTGACCAGGTAGTCGTCGGCCCCGGCGGTCAGGCCCTCGACGGCGGCCTCCTCACCGGCCCGCGCCGACAGCAGCACCACCGGGGTGCGGGCGGTGCGCGGCTCGGCGCGCAGAGCGGCCAGCAGTCCGATGCCGTCCAGCTCCGGCATCATCACGTCGCTGACGACGAGGTCCGGCGGGTCGGCCAGTGCCGCGTCCAGCGCCTGCCGCCCGTCGGGCACCGCCCGGACGTCGTAGTGCGGGCCCAGCAGCCGCAGCAGGTACCCCCGCATGTCGGCGTTGTCGTCGGCGACCAGCACCCGGCCGGACGACGCCGCCGGGCTCCGGGGCGGGGGCGCGAGGTCCGCGGCGTCGCCGT
>DASQNB010000459.1:0-3797 GCA_035645175.1 Geodermatophilus sp. | reverse complement strand
CAGGTCCGGCGTCCAGGCGCGGTCGGTGCGGTAGTGCCCGGCCAGCAGCGCCAGGCGGATGGCCATCGGGTCGACGCCCTCGCCGCGCAGCTTGGAGACGAAGACCAGGTTGCCGCGGCTCTTGCTCATCTTCTCGCCGTCCAGGCCGATCATCGCCGCGTGCACGTAGGCCCGGGCGAAGGGCTGCTTCACCCCTGTCGCCGTGGCGGTCAGCGCCTCGGCGTGGACGGCGGAGTACTCGTGGTGCGGGAAGACCAGGTCGCTGCCGCCGCCCTGCACGTCGAAGCCCATCCCGATCGTCTCCAGCGCGATGGTGGCGCACTCGATGTGCCAGCCCGGGCGCCCGGTGATGCCCCGCGGGCCCGGCCAGGACGGCTCACCGGGCCGCTGGCCGCGCCACAGCACGGGGTCCAGCCGGTTGCGCTTGCCGGGGCGGTCGGGGTCGCCGCCGCGCTCGGCCGACAGGCGCAGCATGGTGGCCTCGTCGTAGCCGGACTCGGCGCCGAAGCCGGGAGCCTGCGCGACGTCGTGGTAGACGTCGCCGGTGCCGTCGTCGAGGACGTAGGCCAGGCCCTCGTCGAGCAGGGCCTCCACGTGCGCGACGATCCGCGGCACCGACTCGACGGCGCCGACGTAGTCGTCGGGCGGCAGCACCCGCAGCGCGGTCATGTCCTCCCGGAACAGCGCCGTCTCCCGCATGCCGAGGACCACCCAGTCCTCGCCGTCGCGCTCGGCGCGCTCGAGCAGCGGGTCGTCGATGTCGGTGACGTTCTGCACGAGGTGCACGGCGTGGCCGGCGTCCCGCCACACCCGGTTGACCAGGTCGAAGGCCAGGTAGGTGGCGGCGTGGCCCAGGTGTGTCGCGTCGTAGGGCGTGATGCCGCAGACGTACATCCGCGCGGTCGTGTCGGGGTGGGTGGCGACCACCTCGCCGCGGGCGGTGTCGTGCAGCTTGAGGACCGGGCCTGGGCCCGGGAGGGTGGGGAGGAGCGGGGCGGGCCAGGCGAGCACGCACCGAGCCTAGAGGCGGCTACCCACGGGGCCCGGGTGCCCTCATCCTGTCGGTGGACCACCGCACCGCTGCGGGAGGGAGAACCGTGGAGCCCGACGAGTACCTGACGGTGCTGCAGAAGACCGACGCGCGCTTCGCCGACGCCGCCGCCGAGGCCGTGCTGGCGCGGGGCTGGGGGGCGCCGGTGCCCGGCTGCCCCGGGTGGACGCTGGCCGACCTGGTCTGGCACCTGGCCGAGGTGCAGCACTTCTGGGCGTGGGTGGTGCGCACCCGTGCTCCCGACCCGGGCTCCTACGCCGAGCCGGTCCGGCGTCCGGACGACGAGCTGCTCGGCTTCTGCCTCGCCCAGTCGGCGGAGCTGGAGACGGTGCTGGCGGGCGCCGACCCGGCCGAGCGGGTGTGGACGTGGGCGCCTCGTCAGGACGTCACCTTCGTGCTGCGCCGGCAGGCGATGGAGGCGGTGGTGCACACCGCCGACGTCGAGCAGGTCCTCGGCGACGTCCGCCCCATCCCGGCCGACGTCGGCCTGGACGGGCTCGACGAGTGGCTGGAGGTGATGGTCCCCGGCGCGCTGCCCCAGGGACCGCCGGAGAGTGCGCACCCGGTGGTGCTCGCCGCGCTGGACGCCGGGGTCGAGCGGGTGCTGTTCCCGGGCTCGCGGCCGGTGCCGATCGCCCGGGTGACCGGGACCGCCGGCGACCTGCTGCTCGCCGTCTGGCGCCGGGTGCCGCTGGAGGTGCTCACCGTGGACGGCGACGGCCTGCAGGCCGCGGCGATGATCGACCTGGTCCGGCTGGAGTAGCTCAGGGCCAGGTGGTGGCGTGCCGATCGAACTCATCCCCGGTCTGCACGCCGACGACGCAGAACACCTGCCCGGCGGGGTCCTTCATCTGCCAGTAGCCGCCCATGTCCTCGATCGGCGTCGCGCCCAGCGCCACCAGTCGCGCCACCTCGGCGTCCACGTCGTCGGTCTCCACGTCGACGTGCCAGCGCGCCGGCGTTCCGTGCCCGGTGCGCTGCACCTCCAGGTGGAAGCCGTCGGCGAAGGAGCCCAGCGAGGACCAGTGGTCGTCGATCGGGTCGGGTTCGACCGGGTGACCGGTCGCGGCCGACCAGAACCGCTGCCCGGCGTCGTGCAGCTCGGGCGGCAGGTCCATCAGCAGGATGGCCAGGCGGGACCGGTGCGACACGGGCGTCAACCTAGTCGCGGCCGGACGCCTCGGGGCAGTGCTAGAACGGCGGCCAGGGCAGGGCGGGCCAGTCGCCGCTGGGCTGCGGGTGCCGCCCGGTGCGCAGCAGCTCGGCGACCCGCTGCTGGGTGCGCCGCACCTCGCGCCGGGTCAGGTGCTCGTGCAACTGCTCACCGAGGTCGCCCAGCAGGTCGCCGGTGAGCTTCTCCAGCACCTCGAGGGCCTCGGCGGGCAGGGGCTGCCCGGCCCAGCGCCACAGCAGGGTGCGCAGCTTGGGGTCCACGGAGAAGCAGATGCCGTGGTCGACGCCGTACACGTGACCGTCGGGGGTCGGGATGATGTGCCCGCCCTTGCGGTCGGCGTTGTTGACCACCGCGTCGAAGACCGCCATGCGGCGCAGCCCGGGGTCCTCGGAGCGGACGAAGGCGGCCAGGTCGACGTCGGGGTCGCCGTCCACCCACAGCTGCACCATGCCGGGGCCGAAGGGGCCGTCGCGCAGCACGGTCGGCGGCACGACCCGCCAGCCGGTGGCCTCGCTGACCAGCGCCGCGGACACCTCGCGGCCGGCCAGGGTGCCGTCGGGGAAGTCCCACAGCGGCCGCTCGCCGGCGACCGGCTTGTAGACGCACTCCGCGACCAGCTCGCCGCACTGCACGGCGCCGACCAGGGTCACGTTGGAGGCGTCCATCATCCGGCCCTCGAGGTCGATCTCCCCCTCGCGCAGGAGGAGCAGCGCCTCCGCCTCGTCGGCCGGAGGGCGCAGGTCCGGCTCCGCGGGTTGCTCGCTCATGGGGTCGGCGCCGGTCAGCGGCGGTAGCCGTTCTGCCGCGGGCACACGTGCCCGGCGGGGTCCAGCGGGAGGGAGCACAGCGGGCAGGCCGGGCGGCCGGCGGCGACGACGCGGCGGGCCCGGACGACGAAGGCGCGGGCAGCGGCGGGGGTGATCGTCACCCGAAGCGCGTCGGGGCCCTCGTCGCTGTCGGAGAGGATGACGTCCTCCTCGACCGGCTCGTCGCCGGCGGCCACGGCCTCGACGACGACGGCCTGCGCCTCGCCGTCCCAGGCCAGGCCCATGGCCGCGACCCGGAACTCCTCGTCGACCGGGGCGGTGAGCGGCTCCAGGTCGTCGACCTCGGCGTCGGGCGGGACGACGGTGTTCGGGCGGGTGGCGACCTCGTCGAGCAGCTCGTTCATCCGGTCGGCGAGCACCTGCACCTGGGCCTTCTCCAGCGCCACGCTCACCACGCGGCCGGAGGAGTCGGCGGCCTGCAGGTAGAAGGTCCGGTCGCCGGGCTGGCCCACCGTGCCGGCGACGAACCGGGACGGGCGGTCGAAGAGATGGAGCTGGCGCGGCACGGGCCCAGGTTACGCGGGCACGCCGGACGGGCGAGCCGACCCGCGAGGTCAGGCGGTCGCGCCCGCGCCGCCCCCGACCACGGCGTCCGAGTCGGCCCTGCGGCGCCGCCGGCCCTTCTTCTTCGGCGGGACGAGTGCGGCGACGTCCCCGCCGGTGTCGTTCATCCGCACCACGAACGGCCGGGTGTCGGTGTAGGTGACCACCGACACCGAGGCGGGGTCGACGACGATCCGCTGGA
>DASQNB010000458.1:0-11483 GCA_035645175.1 Geodermatophilus sp. | reverse complement strand
GTGCGCGACGACTCCGTGGTCGAGGTCGGGGCCCCCGTGCTCACCGAGGACGAGCTGGTCACCACCTGCATCCTGCTGCTGAACGCCGGACACGAGGCGACGGTCAACGTCAGCGGCAACGGCCTGCTGGCGCTGCTCGAGCACCCGGACCAGCTGCAGCGGTTGCGCGCCGACCCCGGCCTGCTCCCGACGGCGGTCGAGGAGCTCATGCGCTTCGACTCGCCGCTGCAGCTGTTCGAGCGGACCGCGACCGCCGACGTGGAGGTCGGCGGGGTGACCGTGCGTGAGGGGGAGAAGATCGCCGCCCTGCTCGGCGCCGCCAACCGGGACCCGGCGGTGTTCGCCGACCCCGACCGGTTGGACGTCGGCCGCACCGACAACCCGCACGTCACCTTCGGCGCCGGCGTCCACTTCTGCATCGGGGCGCCGCTCGCACGGGTCGAGCTGCAGGCGTCCTTCGGCGCGCTGCTGGAGCGGACGTCGCGGCTGGAGCTCGGGGCGCCGGCGCGGCGCCGTCCGGAGTTCGTCATCCGCGGCCTGTCCGAGCTCCCCGTGGTGGCGAGCCCGGCCTGACCGCCGAGGTCAGGCGCCGGTGGATGGTGAGCGGGGTCACTGGCACGATGCACGCCATGCGCGGGCTCATGCAGGACTTCCCTCTCACGATCGACGCGATGTTCCGGCACGTCGAGCAGCACTACGGCGACGGGACGATCGCCACCGCCGGGCCCGGCGGGGTCACCCGGGTGACGTACGCGGAGTGGGCCGACCGCACCCGGCGGCTCGGCGGCGTGCTCGACGCCCTCGGCATCAGTGCCGACGGCCGGGTCGGCACCTTTGGCTGGAACAGCCAGCGGCACCTGGAGCTCTACTTCGCCGCGCCGTCGTCCGGCCGGGTGCTGCACACGCTGAACGTGCGGCTGTTCCCCGAGCAGCTGACCTACATCGCCAACCACGCCGAGGACGAGGCCGTCTTCGTCGACCGCTCGGTGCTGCCGCTGCTGTGGCCGCTGATCGACACGATGAAGACCGTGCGGCACGTCGTCGTCATGGAGGACGGCGGCACGGCCGACGTCCCCGACGACCCGCGGGTGCTCGACTACGAGACGCTGCTGGCCGAGGCCTCCCCCGTCGACTTCTCCGTCACGGACGAGAACTCCGCGGCCTACATGTGCTACACGAGCGGCACCACCGGCAACCCCAAGGGCGTCGTCTACTCGCACCGCTCGACCTGGCTGCACACCATGGGCGTGATGGCGCCCAACGCCTTCGGCCTGGGCATCCGGGACGTCGCGATGCCGGTCGTGCCGATGTTCCACGCCAACGCCTGGGGCATCGCGCAGGCCGCTCCCGCCGCCGGCGCCTCGCTGGTCATGCCCGGCCCGATGATGCAGCCCGAGGCGCTGGCCGACCTCATCGTCAACGAGGGGGTCACCTTCACCGCCGGCGTCCCGACCATCTGGCAGGGCGTGCTCCCCCACCTGGCCGGCCGGCCGCACAAGCTGCGGGACATCGGCTGCGGCGGCTCGGCGGTGCCCAGGGCGCTGTCGGAGGCCTACCGCGAGCAGGTCGGGCTGCCGATCCTGCAGGCCTGGGGCATGACCGAGACGCACCCGGTCGCCTCCTCGGGCATCCTCCCGCCGCGCTTCGACGACCTGGACGACGAGGGCAAGGCCGCGCAGCGCGCCCGGGCCGGCATCCCGTTCCTCGGCGTGGAGGCGCGGATCGTCGACGCCGAGACCCTCGAGCCGCAGCCGTGGGACGACCAGGCCACCGGCGAGCTGCAGGTGCGCGGCCCGTGGTGCGCGCAGGACTACTACAACCCCGACGCCGGCGTGGAGCTCGCCACGCCCGACGGCTGGATGCGCACCGGTGACGTCGCCGCGATGGACGCCTTCGGCTCGATCCGGATCGCCGACCGCACCAAGGACCTGATCAAGTCCGGCGGCGAGTGGATCAGCTCGGTCGACCTGGAGAACGCGATCATGAGCCACCCGAAGGTCAGGGAGGCCGCGGTCGTCGGCGTCCCGCACCCCAAGTGGGACGAGCGCCCGCTGGCCTGCGTCGTGCTCAAGGACGGCGAGACGATGACCGAGGACGAGGTCCTCGAGCACCTCAAGCCGCAGGTCGCCAAGTGGTGGCTGCCCGACGCGGTGGAGTTCATCGACGAGGTGCCCAAGACAAGCGTCGGCAAGTTCTCCAAGAAGGACCTGCGCAGCCGCTTCGCGGAGTTCCCCGCTCGAGGCTGAGCGCCGCGGGGGTGGGTCCGGCAGCACCCAGGGTCGGACCCACCCTGCCATCACTCACTGGAGTGGCGCAAGCACGGTGAGTGCACTCCGTCAGTGACTTTCAGGAGTTGTTCAGCTACTTTCTGCATATGGCCTCCGTTCCATCCGGCGAGTGGACCGATCGGGACACCGATCAGCGACCCGGCACCGCGCCCAGCTCCGACGGCCCCACCGGACACCGGGCCGCTCCCGGACGGCACCGGCCCCCGCGACGCCGCCGGTGGCTGTGGACCTCCGGCCTGGCGAGTGCGGTCATCGGCGCCTCGCTGGTCACCCCGTGGCCGAGCGTCACCTCAGCGACGCCGGTCCAGCCGGCCGCACACCAGGTCTCGAGCACCACCGCGGCGGCTCGGACGGCTCCGACCTCGACGACGTCCACCCGCAGGACCACGGCCGCCCCTCGGCCGACCACGACGACGTCCACCCCGCGGGTGTCGACGACGGCCCCCAGCACCACCAGCCCAGCGGCGCCCACGCCCAGCACATCAGCGCCCACGCCCAGCACTCCGGCGCCCACGACGAGCACGCCGGCGCCCACGGCGAGCCCCACCGCAAGCCCGACCGGGACCGTCGCCACGGGCAACCCGCTGGCCGGGGACACCTTCTACGGCCCCAACACCGGCGCGGCCGCGGCCGCGACCCAGCCGGGGCGCACCGCCGAGGAGGCGGCGCTGCTCTCGGAGCTGGCCCGCGTGCCCACGGCGCTGTGGCTGGGCGCGTGGAGTGGCGACGTCACGGCGACGGTCCGCCAGGAGGTCGCCGCCGCCCGGGCCGCCGGCGCCGTGCCGGTCTTCGTCACCTACAACGTCCCCGGCCGCGACTGCGGCGGGTACTCCGCCGGGGGCGTGGACTCGTCCGCGGCCTACCTCCAGTGGGTCCAGGCGGTCGCGGCCGGCATCGGGACCGCCGAGGCGGTCGTGGTCGTCGAGCCCGACGCCCTGGCGCAGCTGTGCGGCGACCCGGCGGCGCGCCTGTCGATGCTCCGGACGGCGGTCGGCCTGCTCGAGGCCAACACCAACACGCGCACCTACCTCGACGCCGGGCACGCCAACTGGATCGACGCCGCGACCATGGCCGAGCGGCTGCGCGCAGCCGGCTCGGCCCAGGCGGACGGGTTCGCGCTCAACGTCTCCAACTTCGTGACCACCGCGAGCAACGTGTCCTACGGCCAGCAGGTGTCGACCCTGCTGGGCGGCGCCCACTTCGTCGTCGACACCAGCCGCAACGGCAACGGGCCGGGCAGCGACTGGTGCAACCCGCCGGGCCGCGCCGTCGGCCAGCGCCCGACGTCCCAGACCGGGCAGGTCGGGGTCGATGCCTTCCTGTGGGTCAAGCGGCCCGGTGAGTCCGACGGCGAGTGCAACGGCGGCCCGGCTGCCGGGACCTTCTGGGCGTCCTACGCGATCGGACTGATGCGCGGCGCCGCGTAGGGGCGGCCTCCCTGCAGGGGCCCGCCGCGAGCTTGCGAGCGGTGGGGGGCAGGGAGGTCCTCTTTCAGTCCCCGAAGCCCTCCAGCTCGCCCGCCGGGGGCAGCTCGCTGTAGCCGACGCGGTACACGAGCAGTCGCAGCCCCGGGGACGGGGTGTGGGCACCGGTCTGCTCGAAGTTGCGCTCGAAGTACTGGTAGACCTCCTCCTCGTACCCCTGGTCGTAGCTCAGCAGCAGGTAGAGGTACTGGTGCCCCTGGGCGAGGGACTCGACGTCCTCGGGCAGCTCGGCGGGGGCGAACGCGGGAATGGGCCCCTGGCGGTCCCACACGGGCAGGGTCGTGATCCGGGCGGAGCCGTCGTAGTAGTACTCGAACGGGTAGACCGTGAAGGGCGAGCTGAGGACCACCAGGTCCTGTGGCCCGGCGCCCTCCTCGACCAGCCGGGCAGCCGTCCGGAAGTCCTCCTCGACCGGCGTGTCCGGGTTCGCGGCCTGGACGACCGTGCCGAGGACCGTGACGGCCAGCAGGACGGCGGCCAGCCCGCGCGCCACCGGCTTGGTGAGGCAGCTGATGAACCGCACCAGGAGGATCAGGAGCGCGGGGAGCGCCGGGACCATGTACCGGCTGAGGAAGAACGGCGCCACCGCGTGACTGACCACGAAGGCCATCAGCACCGGCAGGAAGGCGGCCGCCACCAGGTACGCCGTCGCCCGGTCCAGCCGGTTGCCGGCCCGGACGCTGGCCAGTGCAGCGAGCACCAGGAGCGGGTAGGCCGACAGCACCGTCGAGTTGATCGCGTCGCTCTGGAACCCGACGAGGAACTGGGAGTAGACGTTGGAGTAGTCCACCGACGTCGGCACGGCGAGGCTGGGCCGCGTGCCGGATGCCGCCCCGTTCGAGGTGAAGTACAGCAGCCACGGCACGAACGCGGCGCACACGAGCAGGGCCACCCCGGCCATGCGCACCAGGGCCGCGCGGGGCAGGCGCCGCCACAGCGCGAGCAGGAACAGCCCCTGGGCCACCAGCACGAAGACGAAGAAGTAGTGGACGTAGACCCCGACGACGGCGACCGCGGCGTAGCCGATCCAGGCGGCGGTCCGGTCGGCGGTGACGATGGTCAGGAAGAAGTACTGGCTGACCAGCGTCACGAAGACCAGCATCGTGTACATGCGGGCCTCGCTGCCGTACCACTGCAGGAAGGGCGAGCAGCTGAAGACGACCAGGGCGAACAGCGCCCAGGGCGTGCTGAGGACCTTGCGCGCGACGAGGTAGAAGACCGGGACGGCGGCGAGCAGGAAGACCAGCGACAGCAGCCGGGCCGTCTGGACGTCGGGGCCGAGCACGAGCCGCCACGTGCGCAGGAGCACGTGGTACAGCGGGACGTGCACGTCCTCGGCGATGATCTGCAGCAGCGCGCCGTAGCTGTGGTTGGTCTGCCACAGGCTCTGCGCCTCGTCCAGGCGGATCGAGTTCCGGAGGAACTCCGCACGCGCCCCCAGGACGACGAGGCCGAGGCACAGCAGGTGCACGACCGCCACGACGATGGGGTCCCCGCTCCTCCGGGGGACGACGAGGGGCCTCTCCCGGCGGGCGTGAGAGTGCGAGCCCCCGGCTCGGGACGGCGGGGCGGACAGCAGGTCGGTCGACACGACGCTCCTCGCGGCTCAGTCGTGGGCCGGCTGGAGGGCCGGCGCGACCGACGGGGTGGGCCTCGCCGTCGCCCGTTCCCCGGGAGCCGTCGCCGGCAGGGACGGGAGCGGGGCGGGGGCGGGGACGGGCAGGACGCCCCGTGGTGCGCGGGACGGCGAGGCCGCCACGATGAACGGCACGGAGATGGCCAGGTGCACGGCCAGCCAGGCGACGTTGGCCACGAGCGAGGCGCTGGCGCCCTCGCGGGCCAGCCCGGCCACCAGCGCGACGGCCGCGACGGCCGCGTAGACGAACTGCGGCACGACCAGCTGCAGGAAGTTCGGCCGGGCGCCGTCGGAGGTCGTCTTGCTCGTCACGGCGAAGGACGTCTTGCGGCCGGCCAGCACCGCTTCCATCGCGGTGATCTGCAGCCACCACGCGCTGAGCGAGAAGGCGATGGCCTGGTAGCTGTACGTGAAGTTGCTCGTGCGCTGCAGCACGTACAGGTTGATCCACATGTAGGGCACGAAGACCAGCGCCAGCGTCATGGTCGACGTCACGATCGGCGTCTCGCCGGTGAGCAGGTAGATGACCGGCAGCGACGCGTCCACCAGGATGACCGAGCCGGAGAGGTAGTAGCTCGCCGAGAGCAGGTACTGCAGCTTCTGGCTGGTGCGCAGGCCCCGCCGCAGCAGCGGGTTGTACTTGAAGATCACCTCGAGGCTGCCCCGCGTCCAGCGGAACTGCTGCTTGTAGTAGTTGAGGAAGTCGTCGGGCGCGAGCCCCTCGGCGAGGACCTTGGGCACGTAGACGCTCTTCCACCCCCGCTCGTGCATGAACAGCGAGGTGAGGAAGTCCTCGGCGATGTTGAACTCGCACATGCCGCCGGCGTCGGCGATGGCGCTGCGCCGCACGGCCATGTTGGTGCCGCACATGAAGGCGGAGTCCAGCCGGCTCTTCCCGGACATGATCGGCCCGAAGAACAGCGTCTGCTGGTCCCAGGCCACGCGGGTGATCCGGTTGTGGTCCTGGTTGGCGTAGAACTGCGGCGTCTGGACGAAGCCCATGTCCTCGGCCACGAAGTAGCCCATGACCTCGGTGAGGAAGTCGGGGTGCGGAACGTGGTCGGCGTCGAAGACGACGAAGAAGGGGCTGCTGGTCCGGGTGAGGGCGTGGTTGATGTTGCCCGCCTTCGCCCCGCCCGGCGTCACCCGGGTGAGGCACCGGACGCCGAGCTCGTCGGCGAGCTCCTCGATGTCGCGCCAGTCGTCCTTGCCGGCGACCAGGCCGTCGTTGAGCAGGTACACGGTGAAGGGCACCGGGTAGCGCATGGCCTTCGCGGCGCGCGTCGTCTCGCGGACGATCTCGACCGGCTCGCCGCACACCGTGATGAAGACGTCGACCGGCGTGCTGAAGTCCGGGTCGAAGGCGCGCGCGGTGTCGCGCGCCCAGACCGTCCAGCAGTAGCCGATGATCTGCACGAGGTGGAACAGCTCGGTGGCCAGCAGGGCGGCGAACAGGAACCAGTTGCCGTGCTCGAAGGCCAGGCTGATGACCAGCGTGTAGACCACGGCCAGCGCCACGTTGGCGACGAGGAAACCGCGGTTCGGCACGTGGTGCAGGAAGCCGTGGGCGTCCGGACGGGAGGCCGCGCTGCGGCCCGGGGCGAGTGGCACGGTGCGGCTCACTCCTCGGTGACGTTCAGGTTGGGCAACTCGTCGAGGTGGAGCGCCATGCCGAACCACACCCAGGTGGAGTCGTAGTAGCCGAGCTGCTCCGTCAGGTCCCCGGTGTCGGGGTCGTAGAGCGGCAGCAGCGCGTCGGTGTAGACCTCGTCGGCCAGGTCGGGCCGGACGGTGGTGAAGTAGCCCATCGCGCCGCCGTAGAGCGCCGGGGCCTCCCGGTCGGTGGCGGGCGTGCCGTTCCGCTCGTAGGCGGCCACCAGCCGGCCCTGCTCGGTCCACTCGCGGGCCAGCACGTCCTGTCCCTCGAGGAGCCGGAGGGCGCGCGGCTCGTTGTTCCAGGCGTGGTCCAGTGCCAGCCGCCACGGCAGCCGCAGGGCCTCGGAGCCGAACTGCGTGGTCAGGTCACCGCCCGGCGCGCTGAACTCCCCGGTACGGGGGTCGAGGCGGACCCAGTCCGGCGGCAGGCCGGCCGCCCGGTCGGCGTCCAGCGGCTGCTCGACGAGCTCCTGCAGCAGCGCGTAGGAACCGTCCACCAGCGCCATCCAGTCGTGGTCGGGGTCGACCCGGTCGAAGACGCGGTAGGCGTACGGCGCGAGGCCGGAGGGGTTGACCACCACGTCCTCGCGGGGGCCGCGCTCCCGGTCGTCGGCCACCAGCACGGGCGCGCCGTCGACGGTGACCACCGACTGCTCCCAGACGGCGTCGACCAGCGGCAGGGCGTCGTAGAGGTAGTCGTCCTCCTGCCAGCGCGAGTAGGCCATCAGCAGGGCGAACGCGACGTCGACGTCGGCGCCGGTCGCGGAGTTCCCACCACCGAGGTCCTCCTGGATGCCGTAGGACCCGTCGGGCCGCTCACCGAACCGCCCGGACAGTCGGGAGTCGTCCTGCTGCAGGTTGTCCTTGGTCCACTGCCAGCTGTCGGCGAAGGTCTGCTGGTCGTCCATCCAGACGGCGCGCAGCATCGTGTAGCCCTGACCCTCGGACGTGGTGACCCCGCCGTCCTGCAGGTCCATAGTGCGGTTGGTGCCCGCCTCGATGTAGGTCTCCTGGTAGACCCGCCACAGGTCGCTCAGCAGCGTCTTGTCGGAGGCGACCATCGGCCGGTCGGCCGCGACCACCGCCGCGGCCTGCTGGACGTCGTCGGCCAGCCGGACACCGCCGACGAGGACCGCGACCACGGCGACGACGGCCGCGACGGCGATGTCGCGTCGGCGACGGCGCGCCCGGTGCCGGCCGTTCGAGCGGGGAGCGAGGTGGTCGGACGGGCGGGTGCCCGGCATCATTCGTTCGTCACGCCGCATGCCAACCTCCGCGCTGGTCGGGCTGCCGGGTCTCGACCGCAGCGAGCGAGCGCCCGACCTCCTGCACCAGGTCCACCACCGGCTCGCCGAGGGCGTGGCGGCCGCCGAGGAGGTCGGCGTGCCGGGCGACGAGCACGCTGATCGAAGGGTCGTCCCGGCGGATCCCGAGGCGCGCGAGGATGCCCTCGACGTCCCCCTCGTCGGCACCGGTGAGCAACCCGCGCACGGTGCTGCCGTCGGACACCCACACGTCCCCGGTCCGTCGCGAGGACTCCCAGCCCCCGGGGAGGGCGGACTCCGGGACGCTGAGCACGACGACGAGGTCGTTGCCCGTCCGCCGCTCCCGGTCGCCGTGCAGCCGCCGCTCCAGGCGCATCCGTTCGGCGTCCACCGCCTGCAGCACGCCGTCCGCCGTCCGCGCCCAGCTGAAGCCGGCGGCCCACGCCCGCGCCCGCTGCCCGATCGCCTCGGCGACGGCCGGGTCGGCGAGGGTGACGAGGGCCCGGGTGATGGCCTCGGCGAGCCCGTCGGGCTGGCCGTCGACCAACCACCCCGTCTCGCCGTGGCGGACGGTGTCGCGCAGGCCGCTCACCCGCCGCGCGAGCGCCGGGACGCCGGCCGCGTTGGCCTCGACCAGCGACACGGCCCAGTCCCCGCCGTCGGAGGCGCTGACCGTCAGCCAGGCGGTGCTGAGCAGCTCGTCGCGCCGCTCGTCGGAGAGCCGGCCGTGGAAGACCACCCGCGCCCCGGCCGTGCGCGCCCGCTCCACCAGCTCGCTGCGCGCGGGGCCGTCGCCCACGAGGTGCAGCTCGGCGTCGGGCAGCCGGGTCTGGACGCCGGCCATGGCGTCGACGAGCGAGTCCAGCCGCTTGTACGGCGTCAGGCGCCCGACCACGACGACGCGCGGCGCGGCGGAGCGCTCGCCCCGCAGGCCCAGCGTGTCGGCGCCGCACGGCACGACCCGGACGGGGCCGTCGAAGCGCAGCCGTCGCCGGACCTGCGTCCGCGCGGAGGGCGACAGCACGACCACGGGCCGGCGCCGGTAGGCACGACGGCTGGCGGGCCCCTCGAGCCACCGCGCCAGCCGGGCCGCGAGCGGGTGCAGCGCGCGGGCGAAGAGGTCCTGGTGCACGTGGTGCACCAGCAGGACGACGGGGGTGCGGGGCCCGGTCACCAGCGGGCTGAAGAAGGGGATGCCGTTCTGCGAGTCGACCACCGCGCCGACCGACGACCGGTGCCTGAGCAGCCACAGCAGCGCGAGGGGGTAGACGCTCCACCACCCGCCCAGTCGCCGGACCGCATAGCCGTCGACGACCTCCCGCGCCGCCGTGCCGTCCGGCCGGCTGGTCACCAGGACGACGGAGACGCCGCGTGCGGCCAGCTCACGGGCCAGGCGCTCGCAGTAGAGCTCGGCACCGCCGGCCGAGCGGTGCCGCCGGTCCCGCCAGTTCAGGATCACCACGGACGAGCCGCGTGCCGCCCGCGTCACGACATCCTCGCCAGCGCCGCGCGGACCGCGACGACCTCGGAGAGGACCCGCTTGCCGTGGCTCCACACCTGGAAGGACGAGCCGGCCTGGTCGGTCCACCGGACCGGCACCTCGACGACCGGCAGGCCGAGCCGGTGGGCCACCGCCAGGACCTCCACGTCGAAGGCGAAGCCGTTGGCGGTCACCCGGTTGAAGACCTGCTCGGCCGCCTCGGCGGAGAAGAACTTGAAGCCGCACTGGGTGTCGGCGACCCCGCCCACCATCGGGCGGGTCAGCAACCGGAAGGTGGACGAGCCGAGCCGCCGCACCAGCGGCTGGGGTACGGCATAGCTCGCGCCGGGGGCGCGCCTCGAGCCGATGACGACCGGGGCGCCCCGCTCCAGGTGGGCGATGACGTCGGTGAGCACGTGCGGGGGCGTGGACAGGTCCGCGTCGCAGAAGCCGCGCCACCTGGCCGTGCTCGCGAGCAGACCCCGGCGCACGGCCGCCCCCTTGCCCTGCCGCGCGCAGCCGATCAGGCGCAGCACGGTGTTGTCCGGGCGGTGCTCGGCGACCTCGTCGACGACCTCGGCGGACCGGTCGACGGAGCCGTTGTCGACCACGGTGATCGTGACGTCGAGCGCGAGGGTGGCGGTGTGGGCGGTCAGGGCCCGCAGCGTCTCACCGAGGCGGGCCTCCTCGTTGTAGACGGGGACGACGATGTCGAGGTCGGGTTCAGGCTGGTACACCGGTCTGCCGCCTTCCACAGAGAAGAGGTTCGAGGGCTGGTGGACGGAGGCTGGTCGACGAGGGCCGGTCGACGACCGGTGGCCGACGAGGGGCTGGTTCGCCCTCACTCGCCGGCACTGTTGGGGGTCAACAGGGGTGTACGGCCCGGCCGGCGGGGGCGTTCACCGACGCGTGGGCCTGCTGTGTTCGCCGAGACCTCGGCAGCCGTGCCGAGGAACGACCGGCGGGCGAAGACGACGCGGGAGCTGAGGAGGAAGGTCGCGGTCGCGCTGGCGCCCGTCGCGACGACGGCGCTCTGCAGCGGCGTCAGCCCGACGACGCGCAGGGCGGTGGAGAACACCGCCGGGTTGACGCCGAACCCGAGGGCCGCCGAGCCGTTGAACAGGACCGCGCGGCGGAGGACGGAGCCGACCGTCTCGCGGCCGGCCGGGCGGCGTACCGACCAGGTCCAGAAGTAGCTGAGCACGAAGTTGACCTGCGTGGCCACGAGGAAGGCGACGACGTTGGCGACCTCGGGCACCGACCACGGCAGCAGGAGCCGGAAGACGGCCAGGTGCAGCAGCGTCATGGCCAACCCCACGACGGCGAACCGCGCGGTCGCTGCACGGCACAGCAGTCGCATCATCAGACTTCTCCCCCACCGGCGAGGACACCGGACGATTCGGGAGCAGCCCTTCACTCGACGCCCCCCGTGGCACCGATCGCGAAGCTACCTGCGGATGAGAGGTCGCTCATCGGGCCGGACGGGCCTCGTTCACGACGAAGAACTGAGTCGTCACGCAGGGTCAATGAATCGCACACGATCAAATGATGAGCACCACAACCACGATGACGGTCAGAGTCGGCCCGGTCACGTGACGGCACCCGCGTCGCCGCACACGCCCAGTTCAGAGCCGCGTCCGGCATCACCGGGCACCCTCGGCGGGCGCCTCTGCT
>DASQNB010000457.1:0-5492 GCA_035645175.1 Geodermatophilus sp. | reverse complement strand
AGGAAGAACCTGACCATCTCGGCGGACGCGTCGGGACCCATCGGATCTGTGTAGGACCCGACCGGGCTGCCGCCGTACCACGCGTGGCCGCCGCCGTGCACCGTCCAAGACTCGGCGAGGACGGCACCGTGGCCGTCGGTGTAGACAGTCTTCGTGCAGGCGTGGCGGTTTCCCGCGTCCAGATGCGTCGTCTCCGCCATCGAGGTCTCAGCCGTAACGAGCCGAGCGGCGACGAGGTTTTCGGCGTTCACCGGGGCCACGATCCCGTCCCGGTCGCCGTGGAACACGATCAACGGTGCCTTGCCGCCCGCCGCCGGGGAGCCCCCCGTCCGCATGGCGACGAACGCCGAGGCGACGTCGTGGGCAGCGCCGTAGGCGATGCCTGAGTGGACCCCCACCGCGGCGTAGAGGTCTGGGTAGGTTGCGGCCATCACGGCCGCCATTGCGCCGCCGGCGGACAGCCCCGCGACGTAGACCCGTCCTGGGTCGACCGCGTGGTCGGCGATGAGCTGTCTCGTGATGCCGGCGATGATCGACGGCTCCCCGGTATCGGCCTGCTGATCGGCCCGGGAGAACCAGTTCCAATAGCCGCCGCTGTTGACCGAACCGGACTGCTCTGGGTAGGCGACGAGAAAGGCGTGCTGCTCGGCGAGGTCGTTCATCCGGGTTCCGGCGGCGAAGTCAACGGCGTCCTGCCTGCCGCCGTGCAGCATGACGATCAGCGGCAGCGGCGCGCCGGAGTAGCGGGTGGGTGTGTACAGGTCGTACGCCCGGGTCCCGGCAGGCTCGGTATGACTGAGGTGGCGGATCTCGCCGCCGGGCGCGGCGGCCGCTGCGGCGATGTCGGGACGTGCCGGCCCCCGGTCGATGGTGGGCCCGCGGCCCAGCAGGTCGTCGAGCGCGCTGCGCAGGCTCGCGCGCCGGTGTGCAGGCAGCGCCGCGCGGAGCCCGTCCAGCAGGACGTCGGCGTTCGGCACCCCCCGGTGTCCTGGGAGCAGCAGTCCGGAGAATCCCGAGCGGGTGCCCTGTTGCCCAGAGGTCGGGACGATGGGCGCGGCGCCGAGGGTTCGCTGCAGGACGGCGAACGCCTCGTTCAGCTGGCCCGCACGGGTCAGCCTCAGTGCTTCGGACATGCCAGGACCACGATCGTCATCCATGGGAGCCCCTTCGGGGTGTGGGATGTCGGCGCAGACCGGTCGGCCGGTGCCGTGCAACGCTTGCTGCTCCCCCCGGCTGGCAGACGCAGCGGCGCTCAGGTGTCGCGGCGGTTCACGTCGTGCGGGGCGCGAGGGCGGCCTTCACCGCCCGTGAGGCACGGAAGGCGCCGAGGACCTCGACGGAGGCGATCGTCGCCAGAGCCAGCTCGGGGGTGACGTCGTCAGCGACGGTCGCGAGCCCGAGAACCCTGAGGTCGATGGTCTGGCCCGCATCCCGGAGGCCCTCGAGATCGCGCCGACTGAGGTGCTGGACGCCCAGCGTCAACGTCCGGCGCGCGACCGTGTCGTCGAGCGTGGCGGCCCGGCTCTCGAGCTGGCGCCGAATCGCCGTGCGGATGAAGTCCGTGCGGTTGGCGTAGAAGCCCTCGTTGACGAGCAGGTCGATCTGGCCGAGGTCCACGAGCCCGATGTTGATGGTGATCTTCTCCGTCTTGTCGACTTCGGCCACCTGCGCCCTCCCTCCGAGGCCATCCTCTTACCATCCCGGGGGATGGTGCAAGAGAGGCTGCACCTGTGTCCCTAAATGGGCCGCTAAGGGACAGTCCGCTGCGCTGCCGCCGTCACCTGTCTGACCGTCCCGCAAGCCGATCCTCTGCGGGACGCCGTCGCCGCGGGCCTCGGCACCGGGGAGGTCGCGCAGCTGGGCCGGCGACTGGCCCACGTCGTCAGGAATGCCATCCCCGACTGATGCACGAAGCCCTTGACGGCTCTTAGGTTCCGCTACAGCATCTAGCCATGCCTACGGCCTCTAGCCCTGCACCGGAAGTCTCACGGATCGAGCGCCGCCGCGCCGCGGTGATCGAAGAGGCCCTCGAGCATGCGGTCGCGATCATGACGGACGGAGGCGTCGGTGCGCTCAGCGTCTCGGAGGTCGCTCGCCGCATGGGCATGCGCGGGCCCTCGCTGTACAAGTACTTCCCGTCGCTACACGCGATGTACGACGCCCTCTTTGCCCGCGGCCTGGCCGAGGAGCGGGCCGCGGTCCTTGCGGCCATGGACGGCCTGCCCCGCGGGGTGCCGCGTCTGCACGCCGCGGCCGCCGCGATCGTGCGTTGGTGCGTCGAGCACCCGGCGCTGGCACAGCTGCTGCACTGGCGGCCGGTGCCCGGCTTCGAGCCGTCGGCCGAGACCTTCGCGGCCAGCGTGCAGGACTCGGAGGACGAGCGCGCGGAGTTCGCCGAGGCGGTGCGCCTGGGCCAGCTTTCCCCCGCCGCCGACAGCGACGAGGCGGCGCGCCTCTACACCGTCATCCTCTCCGGCCTGATCTCCCAGCAGATGGCCAACCAGCCGGGCGCGTCCTTCGCCGAGGGCGCCTTCACCCGGCTCACCGACACGGCGGTCGAGATATTCCTGGCCGCCTACGAGCCACCTCCCCCACCCACCACACCACCCGCACCCTGAGGAGCCACTCATGCAGCAACTCGACCGGGACGAGGTCAGCACCGTGATCGCCGCCCCGCCCAAGCAGGTCTACGACCTGGTCGCCGACGTGACGCTCACGCCCGAGTTCAGCCCCGAGATCGTGAGCTGCCGGTGGCTCGACGGTGCGACTGGCCCGGCCGTCGGCGCCCGATTCGAGGCGGTCAACCGCAACGTGCACGGCCGGAACAAGGACAAGACCTGGAAGAACCGGCCGGTGGTGCGCGCCGCCGACCGGGGCCGCGAGTTCGCGTTCACCCGGACCGAGCCCTTCTCGGGCACGATCACCTGGCGGTACCACTTCGAGCCGGTCGAGGGGGGCACCCGGGTGACCGAGAGCTACGAGGTCGAGCGGCCGGTGGCGCGCCTGGGCTGGTTCGTCATCGAGAAGGTCTTTGGCGTGACGGGCAGCCGGCGCGAGCAGCTGCGCGCCGGCATGCAGACCACGCTGCAGCGGCTCACGGTGGCCGCCGAGCAGCGGACGACGGCGCCGTCCTGACGCCCACGGCCGGCGGCCGGGTCGCGGGCGCCCACGCCCCGACCGCCGTCCCTCGACGCGCCTTGGGGTGTGGGGCAGAACCTGCTTTCCGGGCGTCCGAGGCGCCTATACCAGAGCCGTGTCGGCGAGCCGAGGACGAACGCCGGGTTTGCGACGAGCATCGGGCCTGTAGACCGTGAACTCCCATCGGGGATCCTGTGCCGCGGCGGCAGCTGGCCGACCCACCCTGAGGCGGTTCGATCCCTGATCCAAGCGGTGAAGAAGTCCCCGAAGACACACACCCGCACGTCAGACGGGGCTATCACGATGTCGCGTGATCGCCGCTCCACAGCCTGCCCCGTGGCCTGACACGCCGAAGAGATGCGTCCCGCACACGTCTCATCGTTGCCGGCGACGCTTGGCGGCTCTCGCATCGGTCCCGCAAGTTCAACGGTCATCGGCACAACGCCAGCGGCACCCGGCGGCCGATGCGGGCGTCCCGCAGGGGGATCCCTTGTGAGACGCCGGCGCCGGGCTCGTCCGGACCGTGCAGACGTCGCCGTAGCGGGTTCCGCAACCGGGACGGCTCGTCGCGAGCGGCCCGGTGGTCGGATCAGGTGCCGTCCGCCCTCTTCCGGTATCTCGCTGAGTGCCCGCCGAGGCGCGGCCCGGTCGGCCTGCCGGTCGCGGCGTGGCATGGGGGCCACTCAGTGCCTCAGCCCCGCACCGGCAGGCGACCACGCCCACCGCCACTCGAACGCCGGGCCACCCCGGTCGGGTGACCTGCGGACGGCAGACCGTCGGGCCCGGCACCCGGGCGACCGATGGAGGGGGCGTGAACACGACGCTCCTCCGCCCGCGGGACGAGGTCTTCGCCGGCCGCGCGTTGAGCGCGTTGTTCGCGATCTCGGCCGGCCTGGTCGCCGCCTACTTCGCCGTAGCCCCGCCGCCGATCCCCGGCACCGGGTACGCGATCGCGGCCGCGCTGGTCACCGCGCTGCTGGCCTGCGCCGCGGTGCTGCACCTGGTGCCCGCGGCCCGGCTGACCCGGTGGGGCGTGTGGGGGCTGTGCCCGATCGCCGGCGTGGGCGCCATCGCGGTGGTGGCCCTGGCGTTGCCCGAGGAGATCGCCCTGGCCCACCCCATGTTCGGGCTGTGCGTGCTGTACGCCGGCTCGCAGCTGCGCGGGCCGGCCGCCACGGTCGTGACGGTGCTGGCCGTCGCCGCTGACAGTGCGGTGCTCGCGGTGGTGGAGGCGCCTCGGGACGCGGCGGTGGCCGCGGTCTTCGTCGCCGCCGTGCTCGGCTCGACCGCCGTCCTGCTCGTCCAGGTCATGAACCGAATGGCGCGGCTGGTGGCGGCTCTGCAGCGGCAGGCAGGCCTGGACTCCCTCACCGGTCTGGCCAGCCGGCGGGTGCTCGACGACGCGCTCGCCGCGGCCCTGGCGACACCCTGGTCGCGCGACGGCTCGGATGCCGGCACCGCGCTGATCCTGCTCGACGTCGACACGTTCAAGTCGATCAACGACGTGCACGGCCACCCCGTCGGCGACGACGCGCTGGTGCACCTGGCCGGGCTGCTGCGCGCGCACGTGCGCTGCGGGGATGCCGTGCTTGCCCGGCTGGGCGGCGACGAGCTGGCCGTGCTGCTGCGCGGCTGCACCGCGCAGGGTGCGGCCGCCCGGGCCGAGCAGCTGGTTGAGGCGGTCCGCGCCACTCCGCTGCGCCTGCCCGACGGCACCTGGCTCGCGCTGTCGATCAGCGTGGGCGTCGCGCACGCGCCCCGGCATGCCAACGACCTGCGCGGCCTCTATGCCGCCGCCGACGCCGCCCTCTACGCGGCTAAACGCACCGGCCGTGACCGCGCGGTGCTCGCCGTCTGACGGCCGGCAGACCCCACGCATCCCGCGGACGGATCCCCGACGGGACGTCCTGTGCTGGTCCATCAAGCCCTCCGAAGTGCGCCGTAGCGGGTTGGGCCTGCGGGACAACCCCGGCTCTCGCCGGCGGCTGAGCTCGCCCGCTCATGCTCGCGCTCATGGCTGCAGCCCGTTGAGGGTTCGTCTGGCCGCGGGCGCGGTCGCGTTCCAAGGCGCGGTAGACGGTGGAGCGGGCGACGCCGAACAGGTCGGCCAATTCGGCGGTGCTGTTTTCGCCCTGCCGGAAGAGCGCCACAAGGTGGGCCTCCTGGCGGGGGTTGAGCTTGGGCTGCTTGCCGCGCAGCTTGCCCTTGGCCTTGGCCACCCGCATTCCTTCGTGGGTGCGCAGCCGGATCAGGTCGGCCTCGAACTCGGCGACCATCGCCAGCACGTTGAACAGCAGCCGACCGACCGGGTCGTGGGGGTCGTACACCGAGCCGCCCAGGCTCAGCCGGACCTG
>DASQNB010000456.1:0-5062 GCA_035645175.1 Geodermatophilus sp. | reverse complement strand
AGCGGCTCGCCGACCGGCCGCAGGTTCGTGTCGTACCCGGCGAGCAGGGCCCGCCCGTCCCCGGTCTCGACGAGCGCGGCGAGTGTGCCGTCGGGCCGGGAGGTGAGCGCGGTGACGGTCCCGGCGGGGACGACCGGGGCGGTGGTGCGGACGACGCGCGCGGCGAGGTCGACGGCGAGCAGCTGGGCGGGCCCGGGGGCGCTGAGGGTGAGTGCGGCGTAGAGCGTGCGCCCGTCGGGGGAGAGGGCGGTGGCCGCGCGGTCGGGGCGCTGGCCGAGCGCGATGACGGTGGCCTGCCCGTCGGGCGGGACGGTGAGCAGCTGGTAGCCGGTGGCCGGGCTGGTGCTCGCGACGAGGAACGAGCCGTCGGGGAGGACGGTGAGCTCGGCGTCGTCCCCGACGGCGGGCACCTCGAGCAGCGGGGTGGCCGCCGGACCGTCGTCCCCGGGACCTACCTCGACCAGCCAGCCGCGCGTGCCGCCGTCCGCCAGCAGGGCGACCGGGTTGCCGCCGGGGTCGGGGGCGAGGTCGAGCAGGCGGGCGTCGCCGTCGACGGCGGCGTCCAGGTCGACGGTGCCCAGCAGGGCGGGACCGGTGCCGTCGGTGCCGTTGCCGGGCGTCGGTGCGTCGCCGTCCCCGCCGCTGGTGCACGCTGCGGTGGCGAGGACGACGGCGAGGGCCGCGGCGGTGCGGCGGACGCGGGGCATGACGGCTCCGGGGTCGGCAGACGCCGAGCGTCCGCTGTGGTGGGGGGTGCGGCAACTCGGCCCTCGTGTCCGGTGGGCCGGTGAGGAACGCGACGAGACCCGGTGGACGCCGTGACCCGTCAGCGGGACGGCGACGGTCGCAAGGGCCTGAGCGCCGGCTCCTCCCGTCTCATCGCACCCACGGGTGTGCTGCGCTGAGGTCTCCTGTGGCTGCTGTGACGACGGCACCCCTCCGGCGCTCCGGCCTGCCGATAGCGCAGGGGAGACGACGGATCGATCTCTACCCCCGTCGTCGGGGAGTGGGCTCCATGGCGGCTGTGCAGCAACGAATCGGTGACGGCCTGGCGGTGCTGGGCGGTGCGCGTCCGGACGTGCTGGAGGCGGCGCCCGGCGCGCGGCCACGGTTCGTGGCACTCGGCGGTGTCCTGCTGAGCACCGGCGGCCTCGCCGTCGTGTCGATGGCGTTCGCGGTGGCGATGGCGCTGGGCGTGTGGTGGCCGCTGGCGCTGCTCGTCGGCCTGGGCTGGGGCGCGGTCGTGGTCAACCTCGACCGGATGCTCCTGGTCGGGATGGCGCACGACGCCTCGCTCAAGCGCAACCTCGTGCTGGCCGTGCCGCGGATCGGGCTGGCGCTGATCCTCGGCGCGGTCATCGCCACGCCGCTGACGCTGCAGGTGTTCGCCGCCGAGATCGAGACCGAGGTCAAGGCGATGCAGGCCGAGGACGCCGACGCCTACCGGGAGACGCTGGAGACCGACGCGCGGTTCGCGGTGCTGCCGGAGCTGCGCGAGCAGGTGGCGCTCGGCGAATCGATCGTGACCAGCGGCGGCGTCGCGGACCCGCAGCTGACGGCGGTCCAGGGCGACGCGACCGCGGCCCAGAACGCCTACGACGCCGCGCTGGCGACCCAGCGCGAGCTCGAGGCCAAGGCGCAGTGCGAGCTGGACGGCACCTGCGGCACCGGCGACGCCGGCACCGGTCAGGCCTACGTCGAAGCCCGGGCGGCGGCGGACGCGCAGGCGGCCGTGGTGGCCTCGGCCAAGTCCTCGCTGGACGCCGCGACGGCGGCCGCGTCGGCGGCCGAGGGGCGCAGCCTGCAGCTGGCGGCGTCGTCGCTGGAGACCGACCGGGCCGAGCTCGAGCGGCTGACCGCGGAGCAGACCCGGCTGCAGACGGCGTTCGACGCGACCAACGAGGACGCCGACGGCATCCTCGCGCGGCTGGAGGCGCTCGACCGGCTCGGTGACCGCAACACCACGCTGGCAGTGGCACAGGCGATGCTGTCGCTGCTGTTCATGAGCATCGAGATCCTGCCGGTGCTGATGAAGCTGCTGCTGAACTTCGGGCCGCCGTCGGCGTACGACAAGCTCACCGCGCTGCGGGACTCCGGTGACGTGGAGATCGAGGAGATGCAGGCCGAGTCGCGGCTGACCGTGGCCGCGGCGCGCGAGGAGATGCTGGTGATGGCCGAGCGGGAGCGGATCGACCGGCAGAAGCAGGCGATCGTCGCCCGGCGGGAGGCGGCGGAGGCCGCTGCGGCCGCCGAGCGGGCCGCTGCCGTGGCGGCCGCCGAGCGGGCGGCGGCGATGGCGCAGGCGCCGGCCGAGGTCGCTCCCGAGGGGCTGCGGCCGTGGGACACCGGCCCGATGCGCCTGGCCCGCATGCTGGGCTCCGCCCGCCGGCGCCCGGCCGACCGCGTGGCGGTCTGACACCCGCCGCAGCCGTACGCGGCAGCGCCCCGGCCTCAGCACGAGGCCGGGGCGCTCTGCTGTGGACGGCGACTCACCGTCGCCCGCATGCGCGGAAGCCGCCGTCCTCGGCCACGACGACCAGCTCGGTGCGGTGCGACTGGTTGCCTCGGGACTGTTGCACGTCGACGAGGTAGGACTGCGGTGAGGACCGCCCGTCGGGGCGTGCCTCGCCGATGGTGACGGTCAGGCCGTCCTTGAAGGGCCTGACCATGGCGGCCGCCGCCTCCTGGGTGCGGATGTAGCGGTCCAGCGGCCCCTGTTCGAGCTGCTCGCTGTTGCAGAGCAGCTCCCAGGCTGCGCGCCATTCGTACCGCTGGTGGGCGGAGACGAAGGCCTCGGCCGCCTCCCGGGGTGTGTCCGGTCCCGAGCCGAGGACGCGGTACGTGAGGACGCCGGCTGCCGTCGCTGCGACGGCGAGCACCGCCGCACCGACGAGCAGGAGACGGCTGCGCCGCCTGATCGGACCGGGCGCGGCCGGGGGTGGGAAGACACCCGGGCCGTGCTGCACCGGCCGACCGCCCGCCCCACCCGGCGGCGGTGGCGGCGCCGACCAGGTGCCCGATCCGGACGCTCGAGGCGGCGACCAGGAGGAGGTGTCGTGGCTCTCGGGGGTCCAGCCCTGGTGCGGCGTCACCGGAGGCCGTCCCCGGCGCGGCGGGCTGTGGCCCAGCCCATGCGCACGAAGAACGTCGGGGCCTCGACCAGGGACTCGACCCGACCCCCGGCGGCGAGGTGCAGGCTCCACGAGCCGTCGAGCGCGCTGTCGAGGACCTCGTGGAACGCGGAGACCCACTCGTCGTCGTCCTCGGTCACGACCGGCTCGCCCGGACGGCAGAGCGCCATGGCCAGGTGGACGTCGTCCCCCGGGAGGTGGCTCGCCACCTCGGCGTGGACGTCGAGCAGCCGGGTGATCAGGTGCCGGTCGGGCTGGGCCGGGACGTCCTCCACGGGGAACAGGACAGGGGACTGCCGGCCGTCCGGACCCAGCCAGGCCAGCCAGAGACTGCGGCCGTCGAACGACAGCGGCGTGAGCAGGCTGACCCAGCGGCGGGTCAGCGCGAGGGAGGAGCGGACGGGGACGTCGGCGAGGGCTGGTGTCGTCACGCGGCACACGGTGGCAGCGCCCGGCGGGGAGATCGGCGTTGTCCACAGGCCCCTGCGGGAGCAGGACGACCCTGTGGATGTGGGGCTGACCTGAGGGTCGCCCGCATGCGCCCACGCTCCGTGTGGACGGCGGCGCTTTCCGTCGTACCCCCGGTCTAGCGTGCGGTGCAGGTCGGGGGTAGGGGGAGCGCGGTGAGCACGGCCGTCTGGGGTTTCATCGGCGTGGTCGTCGGCGGGCTGCTCACGGTGGCCGCGCAGGCCACGGCCGAGTTCCTCCGGGGCCGCGTGGCGGCGCGGGATCGGCAGGACCGGCGGGACCGGGCGTGGCGCCAGTTCCAGCGCGAGACCTTGATCGACCTGCAGGCCGCCATGGCCGAGTACCGGGAGGCGCTGACCCGGGACAAGAGCCAGATCCTGCCCTCGCGTGCCCTGGACATGCAGCTCTCGGCCGCCCGGTCGAGGTACCAGATGCTCGTGCACCGCGTGGCGTCGTCCACCGCGCGAGAGGCCGCCCTGGCGTGGGAGGAGGCGGCAGTGCCCTGGTTCCAGGGCGACGACGACGGCACCGCCTCGGCGGAGGCCGACGCGTGGGAGGTGGCGATGCGGGTGACGGGGGAGGCCGTCCGCGCCACGGACTGAGTGCGCTCAGGCGGTCTGCAGGCGCTCGGCGACGCCGTGGTCCCGGGCCGCCTCGAGGAGGTACTCGGCGAACTCCCGGCTGACGTGCTCGGCACGGAGCGCCGCCGCCCCACCGTCGACCAGAACCCGGGTGACGAGCTCGTCGGCGAAGGACGGGGTCCCGGCGACCATGCGCCGGAAGTCGACCACGATGGTCGCTCCCCTCATGCGGTGCCGGAGGCCGTCGACCAGCGCGCGGGCGCGCTCGCGTCCGCCGCTCAGCTGCGGGACCTCGATCGGTGGGAGGACAGAAGTCACGGTCATCGACCTCCTCACAGGCTCAGGCGCACGTGCGCGAGCGTACCCGGATAGGACGCGGCGAATTCGGTGACTTCGGGGTCTAGATGACCGCGCTGGAAGGTGCCGCTGGCCGTTCCGCTGATCAGCGTCACGCTCCCGCGGTGCTCGCCGGTGATGCCGATGACCCGGCTGATCCCGCGTCCGCGACCCGGGCGGCCGATCGAGGTCACGTGCACCTGGGCGGCCCGCACGATCGCCGTCCGGTCGTCGGGCACGGGAACCGCCTCGGCGAGTCGTCGCCGCAGGCCGATACCGCTGTCACCGACGGCGAACGAGATGTCCCGCCGGTTGTCGTAGCGCTGCAACGCCACGTACCCGTGCGACCGCGTGCTGTGCTCCAGGACGTTCCTGGCCATCTCGTCGAGCGCCGCGTACAGCGGCTGGACGAGCTCGGGGTGGTCGTCGACGTAGCTCTGCACGAGGGTGGCGGCGACGGTGTCGAGCCCCTCCTCCCCGTCGAACCGGCGCAGCTCGACCAGCCGGTGGCCGAGCCGGCGCTCCTGCACCTGGGGCAGGTCGTGC
>DASQNB010000455.1:0-2809 GCA_035645175.1 Geodermatophilus sp. | reverse complement strand
GCTCGCGAGCTCGCTCACGAGCCCTCCTCGCCGGCGCTCGTCGGCCGCGTTCGCGGCGCTGCTCTGCCCGTGCCTGAGCTCGCGAGCTCGCTCACGCCGCCGCCCCGTCCGCCCGGGCCAGCTCCGCGAGCAGCCGGCGGCACAGCGCGCCCAGCGGTGAGCGGGCGCCCACCTGCGGCGGCCGCCCCTGTTCTCCCCGGACCACGGCGCTTCGGTCGTTGCCCAGCTCCGCCAGCACCGGCCGGCCGACGACGTCGGCGACCTCGTCGGCCGACAGTCCGCCGGGCACCTGCCGCACCACCAGCTGCGCCGCGGACCACGGGATCGGCCCGCCGTCGGCCGGGGGCTCGACGAGCAGCCGGGCGGCCGACGCCGCACGCAGCCGGGCCGGGACGACCAGCACCGCGAGGTCGGCCTCGGCCAGCACCGCCGCGGCCGCCTGCGGGCCCGCCGTCCGCGGCAGGTCGACGACCACCGGCCAGCCACCCGCGCGGGCCGCCTCGACCACGGCGGTCAACGCCTCGGCGGGGACCTCCCCGGCCGCGGCGCGCGAGGCGGCGAGCACGGACACCCCGCCGACCTCCGGGAGTGCGGCCATGAGCGCGTCGCCGGCCACCCGGCCGCGCAGTCCGGCGAGCTCGGGCCAGCGCAGCCCCTCGTCCCGCTCGGCGCCGAGCAGCAGGTCCAGACCACCGCCCCACCCGTCGGTGTCGACCAGCAGGACGCCGTCCCCACCCGGTGCGGCAGCCAGCGCCAGCGCCGCCGCCAGCGTGCTCGCCCCGGCGCCGCCGCAGCTCCCGCCCACGACGACGAGCCGACCGCGGTCGACCGGACGGCGCAGCGCCGAGGCGACCCGGGAGACCAGCCAGCCCTCGTCCGCGGGCAGCACCGCGACCCGCTCGGCACCCCGCTCCACCGCCGCTGCCCAGACCGGCGCGGGCGGCTCCTCCGGCGCGACGACGACCACGCCGGGGCGGCGGGGCAGGTCCTGGGCCGCCGGGGACGCCAGGACGTCAGCACCGAGCAGCACCAGGGGCGCCTCGCGGTGGGCGCGGCGCAGCGCCGGACCACCCGTGGCGACCTCCGGCTCGGCACCGGCCGCGGCGAGCAGCCGCAACAGGTCGTCGAGCAGGTCCTCGTCGGCACTGGCGACGAGCGGGCGGGCGGGGAGGGACCGGAACGCGGGCACGTCCGCCAGCGCAGCGCGGGGGACGGACGTGCCGCGAGGGGCCGCCGGGATCTGTGGATGACCCGAAGGTGTGTGGACGGCGCCGTGCGTCACGTCACTGTCGTCGTGCCCACTTACAGTCGTGAACCGTGACCCGCGCAGCGGCGTTCTTCGACCTGGACAAGACGGTCATCGCCAAGTCCAGCACCCTGGCCTTCGGCCGTCCGTTCTTCCAGGGCGGGCTGATCAACCGGCGCGCCGTGCTCAAGGGCGCGTACGCGCAGTTCGTCTTCTCCCTCATGGGCGCCGATGCGCAGCAGATGGAGCGCATGCGGGCGCAGATCACCGAGATGTGCACCGGATGGGACGTCGCCACGGTGCACGAGATCGTCCGGGAGGCGCTGCACGACATCGTCCAGCCGATGGTCTACGCCGAGGCCGCCGACCTGATCGAGGAGCACCGGGCGGCCGGGCGGGAGATCGTCATCGTCTCCAGCAGCGGGGCGGAGATGGTCGAGCCGGTCGGCGAGATGCTCGGCGTCGACCGCGTGGTGGCCACCCGCATGGTGACCGTCGACGGCCGCTACACCGGCGAGATCGACTTCTACGCCTATGGGGAGAACAAGGCCGTGGCCGTCCGGGAGGTGGCCGCCGAGAGCGGCTACGACCTGGCCGACTGCCACGCCTACAGCGACTCGATCACCGACCTGCCGATGCTCTCCGCGGTCGGGCACCCCACCGCCGTCAACCCCGACCGGGCGCTGCGCCGGGCCGCGGTCGAGCGCGGCTGGCCGGTACTGGAGTTCAGCCGGCCGGTCACCATGGGCTCGCGCTTCCCGATCCCCTCCGCGCCGGTGGTCACCGGTGCGGCCATGAGCGTGGGCGCCGCGGTGGCGGGCCTGACCTGGTATGCCCGCCGGCGTGCCCTGCGGGTGGTCGCCGCGACCCCGGCACCGGCTCCGCTGCCCGGCCGCTGGCGCCGCCGCGGCGCCTGAAGAAGGACCCCCTTGCCCCCACAGCCCCGTCCCGGGCCCCGGCCTGAGCTTGCGAAGGGTGGGGAGGACGGGGTCCTTCTGCCTGCAAGGGGGCCGGAGCTCCTCAGACCGGCAGGCGCTCCCGCACCCGTTCCACGAGGGTGCGCACCGCGGACACCGGCCGGAACGCCCGCGCGGCCGTGGTGAGCGCCGCCTGCTCGTCCGGCCGCAGGTCGATGTCGGCAGCAGCGGCGTTGGCCTCGACCTGCGCGACGCTGGAGGCCCCCGGGATGACCACCACCCGCGGCAGCGAGACCAGCCACGCCAGCGCGATCTGTGCGGGTGCGACATCGTGGGCCGCGGCGACCTCGCGCAACACGTCGAGCAGCGGCTCGGCGCGGCGCAGGTTCTCCGTGCCGAACAGCGGGTTGGCCGCGCGGACGCCGCCGGGCCGGTTCTCGACGGTGTAGCGGCCGCCGAGCAGACCCTGGGCCAGCGGGCTGTAGGCCATGACCATCCGGTCCTCGCGTTCGGCGAAGGGCACCAGGTCGTCGAGGGCCGAGGGCGCGGCCAGGGAGAAGTGCACCTGGTTGCTGACCACCGGCCGGCCCAGGGCGGCGTCGGCCGCCCGCCACCGCGCCAGGGAGTAGTTGGAGACGCCGACGGC
>DASQNB010000454.1:0-5568 GCA_035645175.1 Geodermatophilus sp. | reverse complement strand
CCTGTCGATGGTGTTCCAGAACTACGCGCTGTACCCGCACATGACCGTGTACGAGAACATCGCGTTCCCGCTGCGGCTGGCCAAGGTGCCCGACGACGAGGTGCGCCGCCGGGTCACCGAGGCCTCCGACGTGCTCGAGCTGAAGGAGCACCTGGAGCGCAAGCCGGCCAACCTCTCCGGTGGCCAGCGGCAGCGGGTGGCCATGGGCCGGGCGATCGTGCGCCAGGCGGAGGCGTTCCTCTTCGACGAGCCGCTGTCCAACCTCGACGCCAAGCTGCGCGGTCAGATGCGCACCGAGATCTCCCGGCTGCAGCGCCGGCTGGGCATCACCACGGTCTACGTCACCCACGACCAGACCGAGGCCATGACGCTCGGCGACCGCGTCTGCGTCCTGCGCAAGGGCAAGATCCAGCAGGTCGCCTCGCCGCGCGAGCTCTACGAGCAGCCGGTCAACCTCTTCGTCGCCGGCTTCATCGGCTCCCCGCCGATGAACTTCCTGCCCGCGACCCCGGACGGCGACCGGCTGCAGACGCCGTTCGGGCCGATCGTGCTCGACGAGCGCCGGGCCGCGGCCGTCCGTGGGCGCGACCTGCTGCTGGTCGGCATCCGCCCGGAGTACTTCGAGGACGCGTCCCTGGTCGACGAGGCCAAGCGGCCGCTGGGCTCGCTGTTCCGGGCGCGGGTCGACGTCACCGAGTGGCTGGGCGACTCGCAGTACGCCTACATCCCCTACGAGGCGCCCGAGGCGATCCGCGACCAGCTGCGTGAGCTGTCCCGGGAGCTGGACTCCGAGGAGCTGCGCACCCAGGCGATCGTGTCCATCGACGCCACCAGCCGGATCCGCGAGGGCCGCGAGGCGGAGTTCTGGCTCGACTCGCGCAAGGTGCACGTCTTCGACCCGCAGTCCGGCGACAACCTGACCCGGGACGCCGAGGCCGGGGCCCGGCTGACCCAGATGGCCACCGAGGACCGGGTCGAGCAGGTGCAGGAGGCGCAGTCCCAGGGGACGACGGTCGGCGGCGGGGCCACCCGGGCCGGAGCCGCCTGAGAGAGGACCCCGTCCTTCCCACCCCTCGCACGCTCGGGGCGGGGCCCGGGGCGGGGCCACCTCCGGTGTCGGTGGCCGCGGTGGCCGCCGGCACCGGAGCCTGCCCCGAGCACCCAGGAGACCGATGCACCCCGCCACCCCGGAGGGCCGTCGTCCGTGGTGGCGGACGGCGGTGGTCTACGAGGTCTACCTGCGCAGTTTCGCCGACTCCGACGGTGACGGCGTCGGTGACGTGAACGGGCTGCGCAGCCGGCTGCCGTACCTGGTCGACCTCGGCGTCGACGCCGTGTGGGTCACGCCCTGGTACCCCTCGCCGATGGCCGACGGCGGCTACGACGTCAGCGACCACCGCGACATCGACCCCCGCCTGGGCACGCTCGGCGACGTGGACGCGCTGCTCACCGAGCTCCACGACGCCGGGCTGCGGCTGGTGGTCGACCTGGTCGCCAACCACACCTCCGCCGAGCACCCGTGGTTCCGCGCGGCCGTGGCCGGCGGGCCCGGGGCGCCGGAGCGGGCGCGGTACTTCTTCCGGGACGGTCGCGACGGCGGCGCCCGGCCGCCCAACGACTGGATCAGCGCCTTCGGTGGGCCGGCCTGGACCCGTGTGCGCGAGCCGGACGGGCGGATGGGGCAGTGGTACCTGCACCTGTTCGCGCCCGAGCAGCCGGACCTGGACTGGGACGACCCCGTCGTGCGGGAGGAGTTCGACGGGATCGTGCGGTTCTGGCTGGACCGCGGCGTCGACGGCATCCGGGTCGACGCCGCACCGGCGCTGGCCAAGGTCCCCGGGCTGCCCGACGCGGGCCACGCCCCTGGTGCGCTGTTCGAGTCCGCCCGCTGGCTGGACAACCCGCACTGGGACCGCGACGAGGTGCACGAGGTCTTCCGGCGCTGGCGCCGGATCAGCGACGCCTACGACGGTGACCGGCTGTTCGTCTCCGAGGCGGTCGTCGCCGGGCCCGAGCGGTTGGCCCGCTACGTCCGGCCCGACGAGCTGCACACCAGCTTCAACTTCGACTACCTCCGGGCCTCCTGGGACGCCGGCAGCCTCCGGGCGGCGATCGACGGGACCCTCGCCGCCCTGGCGCCGGTCGGGGCGCCGGCGACCTGGGTGCTGTCCAGCCACGACGAGACCCGGCACGTCACCCGATTCGGCCGGGCGGTGACCGGCGCGGCGACCATGGGGTTCGACCCGTCGTCCCCGGCCGACCTGGTCCTCGGCCTCCGTCGGGCCCGCGCCGCCGCCCTGCTCACCCTCGCGCTGCCGGGCGGGGTCTACCTGTACCAGGGGGAGGAACTCGGCCTGCCCGAGGTCGAAGACCTGCCCGAGGAGGCACTGACCGACCCCACGTGGGAGCGCTCCGGCCGCACCGCCCGTGGCCGGGACGGCTGCCGCGTGCCGCTGCCGTGGGCGGGGGACCGGCCGCCGTTCGGGTTCACCACCGACGGCGTCCGCCCGTGGCTGCCCCAGCCACCGTCGTGGCGGCAGCTGACCGTGGCCGCGCAGCGGGACGACCCGGCGTCCACCCTGTCGCTGTACCGGGACGCACTGCGGCTGCGGCGCGGCCTTCCCGGCCTGGCCGACGACGAGCCGCTGGCCTGGCACGACCTCGGGGACGACGTGCTCGCCTTCGACCGCGGCAGCCGGTTCCGCTGCGTCGTGAACCTCTCCGCCCGAGCGGTGTCCCTGGCCGGGCATGGGCAGCCGGTGCTGACCAGCGCGGCGGTCGGCGAGGAGCTGCCCCCGGACACGGCCGCCTGGCTGCAGCGGGACTAGCGGGCGAGCGAGCGGGTCAGCACCAGCCGGTGCTCGCCCGGCCCGGCGCGGTCCTGCACCAGGTGCGCGCCGGCACCGAGCGCGGTGTGCAGGGCGACCGCGGCGGTGTTCTCCGGCCGGGTGACCGCCTGCACGACGCGCGCCCCGGTGCCGAGCGCGAGGTCGTCGAACGCCCGCACCAGCCGGCGGCCCAGGCCGGTGCGGCGCCGGTCGTCCCGCACGGCGAGCAGGTGCAGGTAGGCCAGCCGGTCGGCGGTGACCACGCCGAGCAGGTAGCCGACGTCCTCCCCGTCGGCGCTGCGGGCCAGCACGCCGAAGCCGCCGAACTGGTCGAACCAGACCGGGTGGTGCAGTGCGCGGGTGTCGACGTCCCAGAACCGGTCGTGGTCGGCGAGCAGCGGGCGCGGACGACGAGAGCGGACAGCTCGGCGAACCCGACCAGCGTGACGTCGCCTGGTGCGGTCACCGGCGGGCCGCGGCCAGCTCGTCCCGGGTCGGCGGGTCGGCGCCCTCACGGGTGCAGTTGATCGCGGCGACGAGCAGGGCGTCGTCGACGATCGGCAGCAGTTCCTCGTCCGGTAGCTGCTCCAGCAGAGCCCGGGTGGTCACCCCGGCCCCCAGCAGGCCGGTGAACAGACCCGCGGCCAGGGAGTCACCGGCGCCCACGGTGTCGGTGACGGTCACCCGCGGGGGCTCGCGGTGCAGCAGCTCGCGGCCGGGCCGGGCGATGCGCAGCGGGGCCGCACCGTCGGTGAGGAGCACCAGGGCCACGCCGCGGTCGGCCCAGCGCAGCGCCGTCGCGTCGAGGTCGTCGGCGGCGTCCGGCTCGAGCCAGGCGAGGTCCTCGGCGCTGATCTTGACGATGTCGGCGCGGGACAGCAGCCGGTCGAGGCGGGCGCGCACCGACGCGGAGGAGTTGCCCAGCGCCGTCCCGACCGGGCCGTCGGCGAGCATCGGGCGGATGTTGGGGTCGACGCTGACCAGCGCCCGGCCGTCGGCGGCCACGCGCTCGACCAGCCGGGCGATCGCCTCGCAGCCCGGCGGGGTCCAGCTGGAGATCGAGCCGACGTGCAGGATCGCCGTCTCCTGCGGCAGGACGGCGGCGAGCTCCTCGTCGGTCCACTGCCAGTCGGCGGCACCCTGCACGTGGAAGCCGTAGTCCGCCGAGCCGTCGGCGCTCAGGCCCACCACCGCGAGGCTGACCGGCTCGGTGGCCGGCACGAACCCGGTGAGGTCGACGCCGGACAGCTCCACGTGCCGCCGCAGCCCGACGGCCAGCGGCCCGGTGCCCAGCCGGGCGAGCAGTCGCACCGGGACGCCGAGGCGGCCGGCGGCGACCGCGACGTTGAGGGCGTTGCCGCCGGGCCGGGCGACGTAGTGCGGTGTCGTGCCGTGCGGCCCGGCACCGGCTGCCGCGTCGGGCAGCATGTCGACGACGAGTTCCCCGAGGACGCTCAGCACCGAGCGGTCGCTGGTCACGCCCGCGACCCTATCGAGCGGAGGGCCTCCGTACCTCGCCGCTGGCTCACGCAGGTGCGCACTGGGACGATGGCGGGGACGACGATCGCTGCGGTACCCCGGACGGGTGGCCCTGGCGGACGACCGCTACCTGCGCAGGAGGACCGATGCCCAACCCGTTCGTGAAGCTGTGGAAGTACCTGACGGCCTCCGCCAACGCCAAGATCGACGAGAGGGCCGACCCGAAGATCCAGATCGCGCAGGCGATCGAGGCCGAGCAGCAGCGTCACCAGGCGCTGGCCAACCAGGCCGCCGCGGTGCTGGGCAACCAGCGTCAGCTGGAGATGCGGCTCAACCGGCAGCTCGGCGAGGTGGAGAAGTTGCAGGCCTCGGCGCGGCAGGCGCTGGTGCTGGCCGACCAGACCCGCGCCGGTGGGGACGCGGCCAAGGCGGCGGAGTACGAGAACGCCGCGCAGGCCTTCGCCACCCAGCTGGTCGCCGCGGAGCAGGCCATGGAGGACCTCAAGCGCAGCCACGACGAGGCGCTGCAGGCCGCCGAGCAGGCCCGCGGCGCGGTCGAGACGAGCCGCATGCGGCTGCAGACGACGCTGGCCGAGCGCACCAAGCTGATGAGCCAGCTCGAGCAGGCCAAGATGCAGGAGCACGTGGCGGCCTCGCTCAAGCAGGTCAACGAGCTCTCCGCGCCGGGGAACACGCCCAGCCTGGGTGAGGTGCGGGACAAGATCGAGGCCCGCTACGCCAACGCGCTGGGCCAGGCCGAACTGGCGCAGACGTCGGTCGAGGGCCGGATGCTCGAGGTGCAGAAGGCGACCCTCGACGTCGCCGGCGCCTCTCGCCTCGACCAGATCCGCGCCTCCATGGGCCAGCCGGCGGTGACCGGCCAAGCCGCGGCGCCGGCGCTGGAGGAGGGGACGCCGTCGGTGCCGACGTCCGCCGCCGGTCAGCCGGCCGCCCAATCGGCTGACCGCCCCGACCAGCAGGCCTGACGCGGCCCCGTCCGGCCGCCTCCTGGGTCCCACCGCGAGCCTGCGAGTGGTGGGGGGGAGGTGGTCCTTCCACTGAGCTCGCGAAGGACGGGGCGGACGGGCGGCTCCGCTGCAGGGCCCCGCCGCGAGCCTGCGAGTGGTGGGAGCAGGGGGGTCCTTATTCAGTGCGCGTTGGCCAGCGGCGGCGGGTGGTCCGGCTCGCCGGTGCGGGCCGCCGGGTCGATGGGGGAGCGGGCGGCCTGGCAGCGGGGGCACCAGTAGGTGATCCGCTCCTG
>DASQNB010000453.1:0-2859 GCA_035645175.1 Geodermatophilus sp. | reverse complement strand
ACCCGCGTGCCGTTGACCAGGACGTGCTGGTGGGTGACGAACTGGCGCGCCTGGTAGATGGTGCGGGCGAAGCCGGCCCGCAGCACCGTGGCGTCCAGGCGGGACTCGAGGTCCTGGATCAGGGCCTCGCCGGTCTTGCCGCCGGTGCGCCGGGCCCGGTCGAAGGCGGCCCGCATCTGCGTCTCGCTGATGTCGTACTGCGCGCGCAGCCGCTGCTTCTCCCGCAGCCGGGTGGAGTAGTCGCTGTCCTTGCGCCGCTTGCGGCCGTGCTCACCCGGTGGGTACGGACGGCGCTCGAAGTACTCGACGGACTTCGGCGTGAGCGGGATGCCGAGCGCCCGGCTTATCCGGACCTTGGGACGCGGGGTGTTCACGAAACCTCCTGGTTTGGTTAGGCTCACCTTACCAACGTTCTGCAACCTCCCGAGGAGGGCCCGTGCCCGGTCGCCCGACACTCCCGCCCCTGCCGATCGACCGCGCCGCCGGGGCCGCCGAGCGAGCCCGGACGGCCGCCACCCGGCCGGCCGCCTCGGTGCAGGCCCTGGGCCTGGGCACCAGCCAGCTGCTGGCCGCGGCCACGCTGGACGACGGCCTGGTGCTGGTCGTCGTCCCCCGCAGCGGCGGGCTGGCGACGGCGGTCCGCGAGGCCCCGGAGGGCGACCTGGCCGCGAAGGTGACGGTGACCTCCCGCTCGTCGCAGCCACTGCGCAACCCGCTGCGCGCCCGGCTGGAGCTCGCCGGGTGGCTGACGCCGGTGCCCGCCGAGGAGGAGGCCGAGCTGGTGCTGGCCTTCGCCGCCGTCCGCCCGGACGACGTGCTGCTCGACGTCGGGCTCACCGCGACGCTGCTGTGCCTCGACGTCGCCGAGGTGCTGCTGCACGAGGGCGGTGGCTGGACCGAGATCACGCCGGAGGTGTACGCCGCCGCCCGGCCCGACCCGCTGGGCGTGGCCGAGGACGACCTGATCGCCGAGCACGCGGGCCCGCTGGCCGAGCTGCGCGCCCGCGTGCAGGCGTGGACCGGCGACGACCCGGTGCACCTGCTCGGCCTGGACCGGTACGGGGTGCTGTTCCGCGTCGAGCCCCGCACCGGCTGCTACGACCTGCGGACGCCGTTCCCGATACCCCTCACCTCGACCGGGGAGCTGCCGGCCGCCGTCCACACCCTGCTGACCCGCACCCGCTGAGGCCGGTCGCCGGCACCCTTCTACAGTGACCTCAATCACGTCACCCGGTGTGCTCGATTCGTCACGCAGCGCCCTGTCGAGCGATACGGTGCAGAGCAGTTCGAGGACCGCTCCGCATCGACCTGTACAGGAGGACCCGTGGTTGGTGTCCCGGGTGTCGACTTCCCCGAGGAGCGGGGCGTGGTCGACGTGGTGGCCAGTGGACGAGGCGAGGTGCTCGTCAGCTGGGTCGAGTCGGCGGACGACGGCGAGATCGTGGTGACGGTGGGCGAGAACCGGAAGCGGAACCGAGCCTCGCTCCCGGTCGGGGAACGCCTGGAGCTGGTGTGGCGCGCCCCGGGCGAGCTCCGCTCCCTCTCGGTGGAGCTCATGGCCCTGGAACTCGGCGCGACACCGGTGTGGCGGCTCCGTCCGACCGGGCCGGCCACGCGGGGTCAGCGCCGGGCTGCGGTCCGGGCGCCACTGAGCCTGCCCGTGCACATGATCGTCGGCACCGTCGAGGTGGGGGGGACGACGGTCGACGTCAGTGAGGCCGGCACACGAGCCGTGTTCGAGGACGCCTCCGCCGGCCGCGCGGACTCGACCGACGGGAACGGCTCCGAGCCCGCCACCGAGGACGCCCCGGAGAACGCCGCCGAGGACGCCACTGAGGATGGCACCGGCGACGGTGCCCCCGACGCAGGGGCGGTCGTCACCCTGCGCCTCTCCTTCGTCGACGACGAGGTCGTCTGCAAGGCGGAGGTGGTCCGGCGGATCCGGCGCCAGGACCGTCGTCCGGAGCTGACGTTCCGGTTCATCGGGCTGAACGAGAAGACCGAGGACCTCATCCGCCGGCAGGTCTTCGCCGAGCTGCGGTCTCTCCGGGCCCGCGGCCTGGCCTGAACCACCCGGCGGGGGAGGGGACCTGCGGTCAGGCCGCGGCGCGGGTCGCCGCGGCGAGGGCGGCCAGCGCCTGCTCGAAGCACTCCCGCGGCGGCTGCACCAGCCCCGCGCCGACCTGACCGGTGCCGGCGACCCGCCCGGCCATGCCGGTGTTGATCTGCGGCAGCCAGCCGGTGCGCGCCACGGCGAGGACGTCGATGCCGGTCGGGGACCCGCGGAAGCCGAGGATCGGCACCTGCATCGCCGGGTTCTCGGCCAGCGTCAGCTGGTACATCCGCTCGGTGGTCGCCAGCGCGTCGGGCACGGTGCCGCCGACGAAGCGGACGATCGCGGGTGCTGCGGCCATGGTGAACCCGCCGACGCCGTAGGTCTCCATGATCGCGGAGTCGCCGATGTCGGGGTTGGCGTCGTCCGGGCCGTAGTCGCCGAGGAACAGGCCCACCGGGGTGTTGGCCGGGCCGGTGAACCAGCGGTCGCCGGTGCCGGCGGTCTGGATGCCGAACTCGGTCCCGTTGCGGGACATCACGGTGACCATCGTCGAGCCGGGCACGTCGCGGGCGGCGTCGAGCGCGAGTTTCGCCGTCGGCATGCCGAGGTTGAGGAAGAAGTGCTCGTTGCCGCCGATGAACCGCAGCACCGCGGCGATGTCGGACGACGGCGCGTCCACCTCCACGACCGCCGGCGACAGCTCGCGCAGCGTCATCAGCGAGCCGGCGCGGTTGCGGTTGTGCCCCTCGTCGCCCATCTGCAGCATCTGCGCGAGCACGGCCTTGACGTCCAGCGGCTCGGCC
>DASQNB010000452.1:0-1802 GCA_035645175.1 Geodermatophilus sp. | reverse complement strand
CTTGCACACCCTGCACCACGGCTGGTGCGCCAAGAGCCGTGCCCGATGTGTCGGTTCAATGACTCTGCGTTAGTGACACCCCACTGTGGGGTCACTCGTCCGCGTGAAACACCCTGAGAATTGGTGCCTCGTGATCACGCCTGGCTAACGTGCCTGACGGCGCCCGAGGAGGGTGCCCGAGACAGACGTGGAGATCCGATCGGTCCCACCGACGCCACGAGCAGGTGCACGGGGGAGAGGGCGGTCGCCTGATCATTGGGGGGAAGTGTGGCGAGACCGCTGTCCAGTGGAGCCCACGAGTCCGGGGCGGGATCACCGTGACCCGCCTGCCGCGTCCTCCGCTCCACCGGTCCCCTCGGAGCTGACCACCCGAACGTCCGAGGACTCCTCAGCCGTCCACCTCAGCTGAGCGCACGCCCGCTCCCGGGCGTCTCGAGCACATCGACGTGCCTCTTCCCGCGAGATCGGTAGCGCCCGGTCGTCCTCAGCTGCCCTCACGAACGGGGTTCCCGTGTTCCTGACCGTCTCCGTGCTGCGCGCGTCCGCGTCGGCCGTGCCGTCCTGCCCGTCGGCGCCCTCCTGGGAAGGAGGCAGCCTCCTGGTCACGTCCCGGTGTGACTGAGCGCCTCCCCGAGCCCACCGCCTACCCCTACGAGGACTTCAGCGAGCTCGCCGGCCCGCTGCAGCAGCCGGCGGGGGACCGCCGCGTCCGGTTCCGGCCGGTGACCCGCGGCGGGGCACGTGCCCGTGCCTGGCTGCTGGTCACGGCAGCCCTGCTCTTCGAGGTGCTGTTCCTGCTCTTCCTGCTGCGCCCGGCCAACCACCCCGAGTTCGCCGGCGACTGGCAGTCCTACCTGGCCATGGGCCTCATCGGCAGCATCGCGGTCATCGAGCTCCTGCGCCTGGTCAACGTCTTCACGCTGGCCATCGCGACGCTCAACGCCCGCGACCCGGTCCCGACGACCCCACTGAGCGGTCAGCGGATCGCGTTCATCACCACCATCGTGCCGAGCAAGGAACCGATCGAGATGGTGCGCCGCACGCTGCAGGCCGCCGTCGCCGTCCGGTACGAGGGCACGCTCGACGTCTGGCTGCTCGACGAGGGCGACGACCCGGCCGTGCGGGCCATGTGCGCCGAGCTCGGCGTCCGGCACTTCACCCGGCACGGCGTGCCGGAGTGGAACCAGGGCGCCGGCCGGTACAAGGCGAAGACCAAGCACGGCAACTACAACGCCTGGCTGGACGCCCACGGGGACGACTACGACTACTGGGTGTCGGTGGACTCCGACCACGTGCCGCTGCCCAACTTCGCCGAGCGGCTCATGGGCTACTTCCACGACCCGGACGTCGCCTTCGTCGTCGGCCCGCAGGTGTACGGCAACTACGACAACTTCGTCACCCGCGCCGCGGAGTCCCAGCAGTACCTGTTCCACAGCGTCCTGCAGCGGGCCGCGAACCGGTTCGGCACGGCGATGTTCGTCGGCACCAACAACGCCGTCCGGCTCTCGGCGCTGCGGGCCATCGGCGGGCTGCAGGACTCCATCACCGAGGACGCCGCCACCAGCGTCGTCTGGCACTCCAGCACCAACCCGGAGACCGGCGCGGTCTGGAAGTCCGTCTACACCCCCGACGTCCTGGCGGTGGGCGAGGGGCCGAGCACGTGGCGGGACTACTTCGTCCAGCAGGGCCGGTGGGCGCGGGGCACCGACGAGGTCGTGCTGCGCCGGTTCTGGCGGGTGGCCCGGCGGCTGACGTTCTGGCGGCGGGCGCACTACGGGCTGCTGATGTCCTACTACCCGGCG
>DASQNB010000451.1:0-11743 GCA_035645175.1 Geodermatophilus sp. | reverse complement strand
GGGGCCGGCTGCTGCACGCTCTGCTCGGTGGTGGTGGTGGTGGCGGTGGTGGGACGGCTGCCCCGGCCGCGGCCGCCGCGGCGGCGCCGGCGGGCGCCCTCGGCGGCAGGGGTGGACTGGTCGTGCGTGGTCATGGGTGTTCCTCGGGCTCGGTTCGCCGTCGGGCGGCCCGGCCGGAGCGCACCGGCACGCCTGCACGGGGCAGGGTGGGCGCACGTCGTCGGCGGGACGTCGGACAGCCGGGCGCGCCGGGGTGGCGCTGCCGCAGCCCGACGTCGAGTCCCGCGCCCCGGGTGGGCAGCAGGGCAACGCCGGTACCTGTACTCAACCAGACGCGGCCCCGGCTGTGCCGTCACGCGGGGGAGTGTCCGGTCACACCCCCGCCGCGGTAGCTGCGCCGGTAGGTGCCCGGCGCGACGCCGATGCTGGCCCGCAGGTGCTGGCGCAGGGACGCCGGTGTGCCGAAGCCGGCGTCGGCGGCGACCCGGTCGATCGGCGCGTCGGTGGACTCCAGCAGCTGCCGTGCCAGCGCCAGTCGCTGCCCGGCCAGCCAGCGCAGCGGCGAGATCCCGGTCTCGTCGCGGAACCGGCGGGTGAAGGTCCGCACGCTCATCCGCGCGTGCGCGGCCAGGTCGGCCAGCGTCAGCGGCTCGCCCAGCCGCCCGACGGCCCAGGCGCGGGTGGCCGCCGTCCCGACGTCCCCGACCTCGGGCAGCGGCCGCTCGACGAACTGGGCCTGGCCGCCCTCGCGCCACGGGGCGACGACGTTGCGCCGGGCCACCCGGTTGGCCACCTCGCAGCCGTGGTCGTGGCGGATCAGGTGCAGCAGCAGGTCGATGCCGGCGGCGTTGCCCGCCGAGGTGAGCAGGTCGCCGTCGTCGACGAAGAGCACCCCGGGGTCCAGGCGCACGGCGGGGAACAGGGTCCGGAAGGCCTCGACGTGCATCCAGTGCGTCGTCGCAGGCCGGCCGTCGAGCAGGCCGGCGGCGGCGAGCACGAACGCGCCGGTGCAGATCGACACCATCCGCGCGTGCCCCGCGGCGGCGCGCAGCGCGTCGGCGAGCCCGTCGGGGAGCGTGCCGTCGACCATGGCCGGCCCGCCGTGCACCCCGGGGACGACGACCGTTCCCGCCTCGGCCAGCAGCGCGGCGTCGTGCTCGGGGGTGACCGAGTAGCCGGCCGAGGTGCGGACCGGGCCGCCGTCCAGCGTGGCCACCCGCACGCGGTAGAGCCGGGAGCCGCCGGCGTCGACCGCGGACTCCAGCAGCCGGTGGGGCAGCCCGAGCTCGAAGGCGATCGAGCCGGGCAGCGCCAGGACGGCGACCTCGTGGGGGCAGGGTGCCTGCACCGGTGTCACGGCCGGGCCCGGGCCCGGGCTCCTGCCCGGGCTCGGGGCTGAAGTCCTGCCCGGACTCGGGGCTGAAGTCATGGCCGGATCCTTGCACGTGTTGGCTCCCGGGCCACTGTCCCGCCTCCTGCCGGGTCCGCCATGCTGTCGGCCGTGACGAGCACCGCCGGGGCGAGCACTCCCGGGACCAGCACCGCCGCGCCGCGCGCCTACCGGGTCCACCCGGCCTGGTGGGTCGCCGCGGTGACCTTCCTGGCCCTGGTCGGCGCCGCGGCGTTCCGCGCGGTGCCCGGGGTGCTCATCGAGCCGCTGCGCGCGGAGTTCGGCTGGTCGGTCACCACCATCTCCGCCGCCGTCGCGGTCAACATGGCGCTCTACGGGCTCACCGCGCCGTTCGCCGCCGCGCTGATGGAGCGCTTCGGCATCCGCCGGGTCGTCGTCGCGGCGCTGCTGCTGACCGCCGTCGGCAGCGGCCTGACGGTGTTCATGACCGCGAGCTGGCAGCTGGTGCTGCTGTGGGGCTTCCTCGTCGGCCTGGGCACCGGGTCGATGGCGCTGTCGCTGGTGGCCACGGTGACCGGACGGTGGTTCGTGGCCCGCCGCGGCCTGGTGTCCGGGATCCTCACCGCCGGCGGGGCGACCGGGCAGCTGGTGTTCCTGCCGCTGGTCGCCTGGGCCGACACGGTGTGGGGGTGGCGGTCGGCGTCACTGGGCACGACCGCGGCCGCGCTGGCCGTCGTCCCCCTGGTGCTGTGGCTGCTGCGCGACCGGCCGCGCGACGTCGGCGTCGCCCCCTACGGCGGGACGGCGGCCGACGACGTCGACCCGGTGCGCACCGGCGCGGCGCGGACGGCGGTGCGCGGACTGGTCTCGGCCGCGCGCACGGTCCCGTTCTGGCTGCTCGCCGGCGGCTTCTTCATCTGCGGGCTGTCGACCAACGGGCTGGTCCAGCCGCACTTCATCCCGGCCGCGCACGACCACGGGATGCCGGTGACCACCGCCGCCGGGCTGCTCGCCGTCGTCGGCCTCTTCGACATCGCCGGGACGGTGCTCTCCGGCTGGCTGACCGACCGCACCGACCCGCGGGTGCTGCTGCTGGCCTACTACGGGCTGCGCGGCCTGTCGCTGTTCCTGCTGCCGACCCTGTTCGGGCCCGACCTGCACGTCAGCATGGTCGCGTTCATCGTCTTCTACGGTCTGGACTGGGTGGCCACCGTGCCGCCCACCCTGGCGCTGTGCCGGGAGTTCTTCGGCCCGCGGGCGCCGGTGGTCTTCGGCTGGGTCTTCGCCTCGCACCAGGTCGGCTCGGCGTTCGCGGCCTTCGGCGGCGGGGTCGTCCGCGACGTCACCGGCTCCTACGACCTGGCCTGGTTCCTCGCGGGGGCGCTGTGCATCGCGGCCGCGGCCATGTCCTTCCTCATCCCCCGGACCCCGCCGGCCGTCGTCGGCACCGCGGCCCCGACCGACCGCGAGGAGGCCGCCGCCGCCCAGGCCCACGGCTGAGAGAGGACCACCTTCCCCCCACGCCTCGCAGGCTCGGCGCGGGGTCCTGAAGGGTGGCCGTTCCCGTACGTCGCCAGGCCCGGGACGGGGCCGCCTCAGGCGCGCGGCGTGCCCGTCGCCTCGGCGGCCGCGTCCTGCCGGAGCGCGATCCGCTCGCGCTCGGCGGTGAGGGCCTCGGCGAAGCCCGCGGCGTACCAGAGGGGCGCGTTGACGACCAGGCCGCTCGGCGGGGTGCCGGGCCGGTCGGCCCACAGGTGGCGGGCGAACTGCTCGGGGTCGCGGCCCTGGCAGCACGGCGACGGAGGGCCCACCGGGCCGGCCGGCTCGAACCTCGCGGCGGAGCAGCCGTCGGCGCGGCCGAGCGCGTGGGCCGTCTCGAGCAGGGCCCGGTAGGGCGGCTCGTGGCGGTGTCCGGTGCTCATGCCCGTCGGAGACGGGAGCCGGCCGCACGGATACACCGGGATCGGCAGGACTCGTGCTCTGCGTACGCCGGGCACGCAGAGCACGAGCGTGCAGGGAGGTCCTCCCGGTCGGGTGGACGCGTTACCCGGTGCGTTCGAGGGAGAGCCGCACGGTCTGCACCCGGATCCCGTCGTCGGTGAAGACGAACGTGTCCACGCCCTCGGCCCGCGCCTGGTCGGCGACCGCCGTCCACTCGATGAACAGCACGTCGCCCTCGAAGACCCGGGTGGGGATGTCCCAGGTGGCGTCCGGGACCTCGCCGAGCAGCGAGGCGAAGACCTGCCGGATGCCGTCCCTGCCCCGTGCGACGTCCTCCGGGGTGATGAGGACTGCGTCGTCGGTGTAGTCGGCGACGATCGCGTCGAGGTCGCCGGCCCCGACCGCGGCCACGTGGTGCTCGAAGACCTCCTGCGGTGTCCGCGCCATGGCTCCTCCTCGTCGTGGTGTCCGGCTGGACACCCGAGCATGCTCCGCGGTCGTGCCCGTGGCCCCTCCAGGCGTCCTCGAGCGTGCGAGAGGACTCAGGAGGGGCCCCGTCCCGGGTCCCGCTCTGAGCCTGCGAGGGGTGGGGAGGACGGCGGCCTCCCTGCAGGGTCCCGGCCCCGTCCAGGGCACCGCCCCGAGCCTGCGAGGGGTGGGCAGGACGGGGTCCTTCGACGAGTGGCGGGGGGCGGGGGAGTCCTCTTTCAGACGGTGCCGGTGAGGGCGGGGTCGACGGTGCGGCCGGTGATCAGGTCGGCCGCCCGCTCGGCGATCATGATCGTCGGGGCGTCGGTGTCGCCCCGCACCAGCGTCGGCATCGCCGAGGCGTCGACCACCCGCAGCCCGTCGAGCCCGTGCACCCGCAGCGTGGGGTCGACCACCGCGTCGCCGTCGATACCCATCCGGCACGAGGACCCCGGGTGGTACAGCGACTCGAGGGTGTCACGCACCGACTGCCGCAGCCCGTCGCGCGAGTGCACCGTGCCGCCGGGGGACCACTCCTCGGCGAGGACGTCGGCCAGCGGGCCGCACGCGGCGATCTCGCGCGCCTTCTGCACGCCGCACACCAGCGCGTCGAGGTCGCGCTCGTCGGTGAGGTAGCCGGGGTCGATCGCCGGTGCCCACGTCGGGTCGGCCGAGCGCAGCCGCACCGAGCCTCGCGAGTGCACCCGCACCAGGACGGTGGCGGCGGTGAACGCGTCGACGGCGGGGTCGACCTCCGCCTGCCGCCGGTACCCGACCGGCAGGAAGTGGTACTGCAGGTCGGGGTCGGCCAGGTCCGGGCGCGAGCGGGTGAACAGCCCCGCCTCAGCCAGGTCGGAGGTCAGCGGGCCGCGGCGGGCACCGAACCAGCGCGCGTAGCCCGACGGCGAGTCCATCCGGGACAGCGACCGCCCCGACCGGGTGTGCCAGACGACCGGCACCTGCGGGTGGTCCTGCAGGCCGCTGCCGACGCCGGGCAGGTCGGCGACGACGTCGACGCCGACCTCGCGCAGGTGCGCGCCCGGGCCGATGCCCGAGAGCATCAGCAGCTGCGGTGAGTTCACCGCCCCGCCGGCCAGCACCACCTCGGCCGCGGCGTGGGCGGTGTGCGCCCGCCCGCCGCGGCGGTACTCGACACCGGTGGCCCGGCCGTCCGACACCAGCACCCGGGTGACCAGCGCGCCGGTGCGCACGGTGAGGTTCGGCCGGCCCGCCGCGGGGTGCAGGTAGGCGTCGGCGGCCGACCAGCGCCGGCCGCGGCGCCGGGTCAGCTGGTAGAGCCCGGCGCCCTCCTGGGTCGCGCCGTTGACGTCGTCGTTGCGCGGGTGCCCGGCGGCGACCGCGGACTCGACGGCGGCCCGCGACCAGGCGTGCGGGGAGCGCGGGTCCTCGACCCGCAGCGGCCCGCCGACGCCGTGGAAGCGGTCGGCGCCGCGGGCGTTGTCCTCCATCCGGCGGAACAGCGGCAGCACGTGCTCGTAGGACCACGACCCGTCGCCGGTCAGGGCGGCCCACTCGTCGTAGTCGGCGGCCGCGCCGCGGACGTAGGTCATCGCGTTGATCGACGACGACCCGCCCAGCAGCCCGCCCCGCGGCCAGGACAGCCGCCGCCCGCCCAGGCCCGGCTGCGGCTCGGTCGTGTGGTTGCAGTCCCGCCGGGTGCGCCACGGCCTGTACAGCGCCGCCGGGACCTGCACCGCCAGGACGTCGTCGGACCCGCCGGCCTCCAGCAGCAGCACCCCCAGCGCGGGGTCCTCGCTCAACCGGCCGGCCAGCGCACAGCCGGCCGACCCGGCGCCGACCACGACGACGTCGAACTCCTCCCTCACCGGTGCCGGCCGTGCACGAGCCCCATCACGCGGGCCAGCGCATCGGCGGCCGCCGCCGGCCGGGTGAAGCTCATCAGGTCGACCGGCAGTGCGAAACGCCGCCGGGTGATCGCCTTGGCGCGGGTGAACTCGCGCAGCCCGTCCTCGCCGTGGATCCGGCCGAAGCCGCTCTCGCCCACGCCGCCGAAGGGCAGGGCCGGCACCGAGGCGAAGGTGAGCACCGAGTTCACCGACGTCATCCCGCTCCTCATCCGGCGGGCGAGGTCCATCGCGCGCGCCCGGGACCGGGAGAACACCGCGCCGGCCAGGCCGTGCGCGTTGGCGTTGGTGCGCTCCAGGGCCTCCTCGGCGTCGCGGACCCTCGTGATGGTCAGCGTCGGGCCGAAGGTCTCCTCGCGTACCGCGGCGGAGGTCTCGGGGACGTCGAGCAGCACGGTCGGCGCGACCAGGCGGCCCTCGACCGTGCCGCCGGCCGCCACCCGGCCGCCCGCAGCGAGCGCGTCGTCCAGGTGCCGGCGGACGACGTCGGCCTGTGCGGCCATCGTCATCGGGCCGTAGGCGGCGGCGGCGTCGGTGCCCGGCCGCAGCTCGCGCACCTTCTGCGTCACCTCGGCGACGAAGGCGTCGTAGACCCGCTCGGTCGCGTACACCCGCTCGATGCCGATGCAGGTCTGCCCGGCGTTGCTCATCGCGCCCCAGACCGCGGCGTCCGCGGCGGCGGCCACGTCGGCGTCGTCGTCGACGATCATCGCGTCCTTGCCGCCGAGCTCCATGAGCACCGGGGTGAGGGTCTCGGCGCAGGTGGCCATGACCGTGCGGCCGGTGGGGGCCGAGCCGGTGAAGGCCAGCTTGCCCACGCCGGCGCGGCACAGCGCCGCGCCGGTCTCGCCCGACCCGGTCACGACCTGGAGGGCGTCGGCGACGTCCGGGACGGCGGCCCGCCACGCGTCGGCCAGCCACACCCCCACGGCCGGGGTGTGCTCGGAGGGCTTGAAGACGACGGCGTTGCCGGCGGCCAGCGCGTAGGCGATCGAGCCCATCGGCGTGAGCACCGGGTAGTTCCACGGGCCGATCACGCCGATCACGCCGAGCGGCTGGTACTCCAGCCACGCCGCGTGGTTGGCCGCCAGCAGGCCGGGGCTGACCCGCCGCGGACCGAGCACCTTCCTCGCGTGCGCGGGCGCCCAGGCCAGGTGGTCGACGGCCAGGGTGATCTCCAGGACGGCGTCGGCGTGCGGCTTGCCGGTCTCCCGGTGCACCAGGTCGGCCAGTTCGTGCACCCGCCGGGCCAGGAGGCCGCGGTAGGCCGCCAGCCGCTGCCGGCGGCCGTCGAAGCCGAGGCCGGCCCACGTCGCCGCGGCGACGCGCGCCCGATCGACCGCGGCGCGGACGTCGTCGGCGTCGTGCACGGGGAACACCCCGACGACCGCGCCCGAGGCGGGGGCGGTCGACTCGAAGGTCCGGAGAGCGGCGGCCTGGTCCTCGGCGAGCGGCATGGGACGGCAGGTTACCCGCGGGTAACGGCGGCCGACGGCAGCCCGGATCAGCGCGCGGCGGCCAGCTCCTCCCGCTCCAGCACCTCGCGGTCGGCCTCCAGGACGTCGGCCGCCGCCACGACGATGTTCGGGTCGGGCCGGCCGACGACCGCCTCGTCCTTGCCGTCGTAGGGCATCGTGTAGAGGACGTGGCGCAGCGCCTCGAGCCGGGCCCGCTTCTTGTCGTTGCTCTTGACCACCGTCCACGGCGCGAAGTCCGTGTCGGTCGCGGCGAACATCGCCTCCTTGGCCGCGGTGTAGTCGTCCCAGCGGTCCAGGGAGGCCAGGTCGGTCGGGGAGAGCTTCCACTGCCGCACCGGGTCGATCCGCCGAACGATGAACCGGGTGCGCTGCTCCCGCCGGGAGACGGAGAACCAGAACTTCACCAGCCGGATGCCGCTGTCCACGAGCATCCGCTCGAACTCCGGTGCCTGGCGCACGAACCGCTCGTACTGCTCGTCGGTGCAGTAGCCCATGACCCGCTCGACGCCGGCGCGGTTGTACCAGGACCGGTCGAACAGCACGATCTCGCCCGCCGCCGGCAGGTGGGACACGTAGCGCTGGAAGTACCACTGCGTCTGCTCGCGCTCCGACGGCTTGTCCAGCGCCACCACCCGGGTGCCGCGCGGGTTGAGGTGCTCGGTGAAGCGCTTGATGGTGCCGCCCTTGCCGGCGGCGTCGCGGCCCTCGAAGAGGACGACGAGCTGCTGGCCGGTGTCCTTGACCCAGGCCTGCAGCCGCAGCAGCTGGATCTGCAGCCGGCGCTTCTCCCGCTCGTAGTCCTTGCGGGCCAGTCGCTGGTCGTAGGGGTAGCCCTCTCGCCAGGTCTCGATCCGCTGCCCGTCGGGCCCGAACAGCTCGCCGTCGTCGTCCCAGTCCTCGTCGGACCCGTCGTCGGGGAGGGCCTGCAAACGGTAACGGGAGACGTCGATCTCGGACATGCAGCAGGGGTTACCCCGGAGGCGGTCCGGTCCACGCGCCGCACCGGCGCGCCGCTGCGATGCTGACGGCCGTGCCCCACCCCCTCGACGCCCCGGGCGTGACCAACCCCTTCGATGCCTCGGGAACGAACGACCCCTTCGGCACCGCCGGGCTGCGTCGACGGGTGCTCACCGCCTGGGCCGACTCCCCGGCCCGCTTCCGCGAGGACGCCAACGCCGAGGAGGACCTCGTCCGCGGCGGCTACCGCGACCGGCTGCTGGTGGAGCTCGCGCAGAACGCCGCCGACGCCGCCGCCCGGGCCGGGGTCCCGGGGCGGCTGCGGCTGGAGCTGGCCGGCGACGGTGCCGGGGGAGAGGTGCTGCGGGCGGCCAACACCGGCGCGCCGCTGGACGCCGCCGGGGTGCAGGGCCTGGCCTCGCTGCGCGCCTCCGCCAAGCGCGACGAGCCCGGGTCCGTCGGCCGGTTCGGGGTGGGCTTCGCCGCCGTCCTCGCCGTGACCGACAGCCCGGAGGTGCACTCGACCACCGGTGGTGTCGCCTTCGGCGCCGACCGCACCCGCGCCGAGGTCGCCGCCGTCCCCGCGCTGACCGAGGAGGTGGCCCGCCGGGACGGCGCGGTGCCGGTGCTGCGACTGCCGTGGCCGGCGGACGGGACGCCGCCCGAGGGCTTCGCCACCGAGGTGGTGCTGCCGCTGCGCCCCGGGTCGCGGGCCGCCGTCCGGACCGCCCTGGAGGAGTTCGAGCCCGAGCTGCTGCTGGCGCTGCCCGGGCTGACCGCGGTCGACGTCGTCGTCGACGGCGCGCGGCGGTCGCTGTCGGTGCGCCACAGCAGTGTCGAGGCCCACCCACCCTGGGCCGAGCTGACCGACGAGGACGGGACGACGACCTGGCGGCTCGAGCGGCGCGACGGTGAGCTGCCCGAGGAGCTGCTGGCCGGGCGGCCGGTCGAGGAGCGGGAGCGCCGTGCCTGGACGCTCACCTGGGCGGTGCCGGTGGACGACGACGGCCGGCCGGTGCCCCTCCCGCTGCCGCAGCGGGTGCACGGGCCGACGCCCAGCGACGAGCCGCTCACCCTGCCCGCCCGCCTGGTCGCGCCCCTCCCGCTGGGTCCGGACCGCCGGCACGTGCTGCCCGGGCCGGTCACCGACGCGCTGGTGGCCGCGGCCGCCGACGCCTACGCCGACCTGCTCGCCGGGCTCACCGACGACACGGCCGCCGACCCGGCCGTGCTCGCGCTCGTGCCCCGCGTCGGGCTGGCCGGCGCCGAGCTCGACGCCGCGCTGTGCACCGCCGCGCTGGACCGGCTGCGGGGAACCGCGTGGCTCCCGGTCGCCGGCGCGGACCGCGACCGGCAGCCCCCCGGCCGGGCCGCGGTGCTCGACGAGCCGACCGGGGAGCGGGTGGCCGCGCTGACCGGCGTGCTGCCCGGGCTGCTGCCGGCGGACTGGTCGCGGCGCACCGACCTCCCCGCGCTGGCCGCGCTCGGCGTCCGCCGGGTCGGCACCGCCGAGGCGGTGGAGGAGGTGCGCGGCATCGCCCGGCCGCCGGCGTGGTGGGCCCGGCTGTACGCCGCCCTGGACGGCGCCGAGCGCGAGGAGCTGGCCGCGCTGTCGGTCCCGCTCGCCGACGGCCGCACCGCGCACGGCCCGCCGGGGGTGCTGCTGCCAGACGAGGGACTGCCGGTGGCGCGGCTGGGCCCGCTCGGGCTGCGGGTGGCCGACCCGGAGGCGGTCGCGCCGGCCGCCGCGCGCCGGCTGCTGGAGCGGCTCGGGGCCCGTCCGGCGACCGCCGCCGCGGTGCTCGCCGACCCGGAGGTGCGGGCGGCGGTCGAGACCTCGGTCGACGCGGCCGACGAGGGCTGGGACACCGACCACGACCCGGCCGCGTTCGCCGACGCCGTCCTCGCGCTGGTGGCGGCGGCGGGAACCGCGCCCGGTGAGCTGCCCTGGCTGGCCGAGCTGGCGCTGCCCGACGCCGACGGCGGCTGGGCGCCGGCCGGCGAGCTGGTGCGGCCCGGGTCGCGCCTCGCCGCCGTCCTGGCCGACGGGGCGCTGGGCACCCTCGACCCCGCGGTGGACGCCGACCCGGACGTGCTGCGCGCGGTGGGCGTGCTGGACGGCTTCGCGCTGGTGCGCGCCGAGGACCCCGACGACCTCGACGTCGACGGCGCGCAGGACTGGGCCGATGCCGTCCTCGACCGGCTGCGCGCGGACGCGCCGGCGCCGTCGTGGCCGCCGCTGACCGCCGTCCGGGACCTCGAGCTGGTCGCCGACTGGCCCGGTGCGCTGCCGCTGCTGGCCGCGCTGCCGGCGGGGGCGTGGGCCGACGTCGTCCTCGACGGGGTCGCGGTGCCGTCCCACCTGCGCTGGTGGCTGGGCACGCACCCGGTGCTCGGCGGGCGGCGTCCCGACCGGTTGCGGCACCCGGAGGCCGCGGAGCTGCAGGGGCTGTACGAACCGGCGGACGCCGACCCCGGCCTGCTCGACCTGCTCCGCCCGCCGGCCTCGGTGGACGACGTGCTGGCCGACGTCGACGGCGCCCTGGACCTGCTCGACCGGCTCGGCGACCCCCGCCGCACCGTGCCGCCGCCCGTGCTGCGCACCGTGCACGCCCGGCTCGCCGCCGCGCTGGACGGCGTGGACGTGGACCCCCCGGACCGGGTGCGGGTGGCCCCGGACCGCGTGGTGCCCGCCGGGCAGGCCGTCGTCCTGGACGCGCCGTGGCTACAGCCACTGGTCGACACCCCGTTCGTGCCCGCCGGCGGGACGCCCGGGGCGGTGGCCGACCTGCTGGACCTCCCGCTGGCGAGCGAGGAGGTGCGGGCGCGGGTGGAGAGCCGGCCGGCGCGGCGGGTGCGCTGGGCCGACGTCCCGGGTGCGGCGCTGGCCGCCGCCCGGCTCGGGGTCGCGGAGCTGCCCGGGGAGGTCGCTGTCCACGAGCCGCTGCGGGCCGGCGGGCGTGAGGTGCCGTGGTGGCCGGGCGACGCGGGGGACCACGTCGACGGCACGCCCGCAGCGCTCGGGCGGGCGCTGGCCTGGCGGACGGGGGCGTGGCCGCTGCGCCAGGCGCTGGCCGAGGCCTTCGCGCACCCCGACCGCGCCGCAGCGCTCGCCGCCGAGGACGCCGTCGGCCCGTAGAGCCTGCCCGGCCCCAGAGCCTTCCCGGCCCCGCCGGCCTCGTCCAGAGGCTCGCCGTGGCCCCGTCCCGGGTCGGCCCCGTCCGGAGGCTCGCCGCGAGCCTGCGAGCGGTGAGGAGGACGGGGTCCTTCTACGAGGGGTGGGGAGGACGGGGTCCTTTCACGGTGAGGAGGACGGGGTCCTCTCTCAGTGCCAGCGCGGGGCGGCCATGGCGCCGGGCGCGTGCCCGTGCGCCGACGGCCGCCCGCCCTGCCTCCCGGACGCACCGGGCGCGGGCGTGCGCCCGGCCCCGGACCCGGCTCCCGAGCGGTGCAGGGACAGCCACTGCGCGGCGGTCAGGTCGGCGGCACGGGCGGTGGGTGGCAGACCTTCCGACCGCAGCCACCGGGCGCCGGCCGTGCCGGGGAGGGCGGCGCGCAGAGCGGTGCCGAGCGCGGCACCGGGACGGGCGAGGACGGCGTGCGCCAGGCGGTCGAAGGCGGCCGCCTCCGTGCCGGGGAGGGCGGCGCGGGCGGTGGCGGCT
>DASQNB010000450.1:0-2418 GCA_035645175.1 Geodermatophilus sp. | reverse complement strand
GGTGAAGGTCAGCGCGCGGCGGCGGACCTCCGGGTCGTCGGTCGAGCTGGCCGCGTCCAGCCGGGCCAGCACGTGGTTGCGCAGGTAGATGGCCTCGCCGACGTTCTTGAACCCGATGCCGTGCTCGGCCAGCCCGGGGATCGGCAGCGTGCGGGCCACCGAGCCCGCGGCCATGACCAGCACGTCGTAGGAGAGCTCGTAGGGCTCACCCTCGATCGGGGCGATGCGGGCCCGCTTCCTGGCGTGGTCCAGGCCGGTGACCGCCCCGGTGACCACCCGGCAGCGCGGCAGCGTCCGGCGCAGCGGCACCACGACGTGCCGCGGCTCCACCGAGCCGGCCGCGGCCTCGGGCAGGAAGGGCTGGTAGGTCATGTGCGGCTGGGGATCGACGACGATGATCTCCGCCCGACCCCGCGACAGCCGTTTCTGCAGTCGCAGGGCGGTGTAGAGGCCGACGTAGCCGCCGCCGACGACCAGGATCACGGGTCGGTCTGCCATGGGCACCAGCCTAGGGCCGCGGACCCGGTCGCGGCACGGTCGAGGCCAGCACGGTGGCCCGCGAGAGGACCGCGTCCAGCATCGGCTCGGTCAGCTTGCCGGTGAAGGTGTTCTGCTGGCTGACGTGGTAGCTGCCCAGCAGGGTCAGCGGCCCGCGCGGTCCCTCCAGGGACACCTCGACGCCGTGCCCGAACGCCGGGCGCGGCCGGGGCAGTGCGTAGCCGGCCTCGGCCAGCACCGGCCACAGCGCCGTCCAGCCGAACCCGCCGAGGACGACGGCGACCCGGAGCCGCGGCAGCAGTGCCAGCTCGCGCGCCAGCCACGGCGAGCAGGTGTCCCGCTCCTCGGGCGTGGGCGCGTTGGCCGGCGGCGCGCAGCGCACGGCGGCGCAGACACGGACGTCGGTGAGCTCCAGGCCGTCGCCGACGTGCGTGGACGTCGGCTGGTTGGCCAGGCCCGCCCGCCACAGCGCCGCGAAGATCCAGTCGCCGCTGCGGTCGCCGGTGAAGACCCGGCCGGTGCGGTTGCCCCCGTGTGCGGCCGGGGCCAGGCCCACGACGGCGATGCGGGCGTCGGCCGGACCGAGCCCGGGCACCGGTCGGCCCCAGTACTCCTCGTCGCGGAAGGAGGCCCGCTTCACCCGGGCGACCTCCTCGCGCCAGGCCACCAGGCGCGGGCAGGCGCGGCAGCCGGAGAGGCGGGCATCTAGAACGGCGAGGTCGTGGGCGCCGCGGGCCGAGCGGACGACACCGGCGGGGCTGCGGGTGACCGGGAACCCGGCCGCGTCGCCAGGGCGGCCCCGCTGCAGGGTCCCGCCGCGAGCCTCCATCGGCCCCCCTGCAGGGTCCCGCCGCGAGCCTGCGAGTGGCCGGGGGCCGGGGGGTCCTTCACGGGGGGCAGCGGGGTCCTTCATGGCTCCAGCAGACCACCCGGCCGAGCGCGGGTCCGCCGGGGGGCGGCATGATCGCGGGGTGGCCCGGACGAAGAAGCAGAAGCCGCCGCTGACCTGGAAGCTGTTGAGCACCGGGTCGGCGGTCCCCGCGGGGATCGCCGTCCGCAAGCTCAGTGACGCCGCCTGGTTCGCCGTGCGCGGCACCTCCCCGCCGAAGAACCCGGCCGCGCCGGGTGTGGGCTGGGGCGAGGCCCTGGCCTGGGCCGCGGTGTCCGGCGTGGCCGTGGCGGCCGGCCGGCTGGTCGCCGCCCGCGGCGCGGCGGCGGCCTACCAGTCGCTGACCGGCAAGCTGCCGCCCGGCCTCAACGAGAGCTCGCCCTGACCGGTCCGCGGGCCAGCTGCAGCGCGATGCCGTCGAGGATGTCGTGCTCGCTGACCACGACGTCGTCGAGCGCGAAGGCGTCCATGAGCACCCGCAGGACCAGCGAGCCGGCGCCGATGACGTCGACCCGCCCCGGGTGCATCACCGGGTACGCGGCGCGCCGCTCCCGGGTGGCGGTGAGCAGCCCGGCGGTCACCGCGCGGACGGCGGACACCGGGATCCGCGAGCCGTGGATGGCCGCCGGGTCGTAGGCGGGCAGGCCCAGGGCGAGTGCGGCCACGGTGGTGACCGAGCCGGCCAGGCCCACCAGGGTCGCCGCATCCCCCACCGGGACGGCGGCGGCGACGTCGGCCAGCGCGGCCCGGATGTCGGCCTCGGCGCGCTGGATCTGGTCGGCCGACGGCGGATCGCCGTGCAGGTGCCGCTCGGTGAGCCGCACGCAGCCGACGTCGACCGACCGGGCCGCACGGACGCCGTCGGCATCGCCGAGCACGAACTCGGTCGACCCACCGCCGATGTCGACCACCAGGTACGGCGGGCGCGGCGCGGGCTGGCCGTGGGCGGCGACGGCGGCGTCCAGCGAGGCGGTGGCGCCCAGGTAGGACAGCCGGGCCTCCTCGTCGCCGGCGATGACGTCGGGCAGCTG
>DASQNB010000449.1:0-2218 GCA_035645175.1 Geodermatophilus sp. | reverse complement strand
CGGTCACCGCCGCACTGCTCGCCGGGGCGCCGCTGCCACCGGACTGGGCGCAGGTGCGCGCCGACGGCACGGTCGAGGCCATGCCGGGAGCGCAGGGGCTGGGGCAGAGCGTCCGGTACGGCTACGACGCCGCCCGGACCCCGATCCGGTTCGCCGAGTCCTGCGACCCGGCCGACCGGGCGCTGGCCGCGGCCATGGCCGCGCCGCTGGACCGTGGCGGCGACACCGCCGAGCTCGACCTCGGCGGGTCACCGATGGCGCCGGGGGAGTCGGTGGTCGCCGCGGCCGCCCAGGCGGCGGCGGTGGCTGCGGCCGGGGATCGCGACCGCGCCGCCGCGGAGCTCGTCGACGCCGACCACTTGGCGCAGTTCGTGCCCAGCTACTACGGCGCCGCGTGGGCCGCGCTGGGCCGCCTCGTGCTCACCGACGACGTGCTGGGCGGGTGTCCGCCGGTGCCGACGGCGCCCTGAGCGGCCCGAGGCACCCGACGGCCAGCGCACGACCGCACCGGTGCGCCTCCGCGCCGCGGTCCGCTCCCCGCTCGCCGGCGCTCGCTGCGATGCTCCCGCAGCTGTCAGCGCACGAAGGGCTGCTGGCCGGTCTCGCTCACCATGGGCCGGCCGGCGGCCTCCCACTCGCCCATGCCGCCGCCCACGTTGACCGCGTCGAAGCCGTTGGCGTTCAGCCAGGCGGCCACCCGCGCCGAGCGGCCACCGCCGCGGCAGGTGACGTAGAGCGGGTCTGCCTCGGGGAGGTCGTCCAGCCGCGCCGGGACCTCCCCCATCGGGATGTGCGTGGCGCCGTCGATGTGGCCGGCGACCCACTCGTCGTCCTCACGGACGTCGAGGACGACGGCGTCCTGCGGCACCTCGCTGGCGGGCACGGTCGGGACCTGCTGCGGCATCACGCGACCCATCGTGCCACCGGCACGGGACGGGTCCCCTCCGCCCGCCGCGCCGCGTCCCGCCGCGGTGATCATGGGGTCGTTGCAGGCGACACGCACGGACTCGCCGTGGAGGTCGGCAACAACCCCATGATCACGGCCGGGGACGCTGACAGGATGGGGGCGATGACCGCCGACGCCGCGCCCGTCCGCGACCCCGCCTGGTCGCTGTCCCGCTCGGCGATCGGGCTGTGGGTCGTCGAGGGTGTGATCAGCACGGTGGTCTGGGTCGCGCTGGTCGTGGCGTTCCTGCTCTTCGTGCCCGAGGTCGGGCCGGTGCCGGTGCTGCGCTGGCTGCTCCCGGCGCTCGCGGCCGTGGACGCGGTGGTGGCGATCGGCATCCGGCCGTGGGTGCGCTACCGGGTGCACCGCTGGGAGGTCACCGGCGAGGCGGTCTACACCCTCACCGGCTGGCTGACCCGCACCTGGACGCTGGTGCCCATCTCGCGCATCCAGACCGTCGACGTGACCCGCGGGGTGCTGCAGCAGCTGTTCGGGCTGGCGACGGTGGCGGTGCTGACGGCGTCCTCGCAGGGGACGGTGCGTGTGCTGCACCTGGAGGCCGAGGTCGCGCAGCGGGTCGCCGACGACCTCGCCCGGCGGGCCGAGCTGGTCCGCGACGAGGCGACGTGAGCGAAGAGGGGCGTGAGCATCGCAGCGAGGAACGAGCGAGGAGCGGAGCGCCCCGCGGAAGCGAACCGATGGACGACGTGAGCGGCCCCGCCGTCCCCCCGGCCGCGCCGGGCGGGGGCGGACCGACGGACGACGTGGGCGTGGACGACGCGCTCGTACCCGGCGAGCGCCCGCGGCGGACGTCGCCCCGCGTGGTGCTCGTGCACACCGCCACCTTCCGGCAGGCCCGCCAGCTGGTCCCGGTGCTCATCCCGGTCGCCGCGGTGGTCGGCCTGGACGACGGGGTGCTGACGGTCGTCGTCATGGCGATCGTCATCACGGCCCTGTCGCTGGCCGCGGCCGCGCTGAGCTGGTGGCGCTTCGGCTACGCCGACCGGGCGACGGCCGTGGTCGTGACCCGCGGGCTGCTGGCCCGGTCGGTGCGCACCGTGCCCAACGACCGCATCCGCGGCGTGGAGGTCGAGGCCCCGCCGCTGCACCGGCTGCTCGGCCTGGTGCGGGTGCGCATCGACGCCGCCGCCGGCTCGGTGGGGACCAACGAGGAGGAGCTGGTCGTCGACGGCGTCCCGCGCGCCGAGGGCGACCGGCTGCGCGCGCGGCTGCTGACCCGCCGGCCCGCCGGGGCACCGGGGGGCCAGCCGG
>DASQNB010000448.1:0-5222 GCA_035645175.1 Geodermatophilus sp. | reverse complement strand
GTACTGCCCGGTCGCGGCGCCCATGGCGTACGCCCACCGAGCCGGTACCAGCCACGACAGCTCGGCGAGCAGCTGCCGATCGTGCACCGGGAACAGGCCGCCGCAGAGCACCAGCTGCAGCATCAGCGCCACCACGAGCAGCGGCATCCCGCGGTCCGCGTTGCCGATGACCGCTGACACGAGCAGACCCAGCGCCATCATCGCCACCGTCACAGCGACCAGCGCGAGCACCAGCTCGGCCCGGCCGGATCCCAGGAGCACGGGATCGTCCGGGCCGGGTCTCCCGGCCGTCCCCAGCAAGCCGAGGACGAGCCCCTGGAGCGCGGCGATCCCGCCCAGGACGACCAGCTTGGATCCGAGATAGGCCCCGCGGGACAGCCCGAACGCGCGCTCCCGGCGGTAGACCGCTCGCTCCTTCACCAACTCACGGAAGGCGCCGGCAAACCCGGCGAACGCGGCGGACACGATGAGGACCAGCAGCAGCTGTTGGGGTGCTCCAGGGCTCGTCGGGCTGGCGGTCTTGCGGATCCAGGACAACCCGGCCTCGCCCGGCAGGATCTGCGCGAACACGCTCAGCACCAGCGGCATGGCCAGCATGAAGGCCAGGTACTGGCGATCCGCGCCGATCACGGAGAGGTTGCGCCGGCACAGGATGCAGAACTGGCTCCAGCTCGATCGCTGGCGCGGCCGCGCCGTCGGGAGCTGAGCCGGCGGCTGCTGGGGTGGACCGGTCACGGCCAGGTAGCGCGCGGCCTCCGGCGAGCCCGCGAAGCGAGCGGACCAGTCTGTCTGTTCGTCCCGATCGAGCGCCAGGAACATGTCCGGGAAGTCCTTCTGGCCGAAGTACCGCAGCGCCTCCGAGGGAGGCCCGAAGTAGGCCAACCGCCCTCTCTTGGCGAGCACCAGGAGCCGGTCGCAGACGTCCAGACTGTTCTCGTCATGGGTGACGGTGATGACGGTGCGGCCTTCATCGGCCAGGTCCCGCAGCCTGTGCATGACCTCCTTGCGGTGCCCCGGATCGAGGCCGGTGGTCGGCTCGTCGAGGAAGAGCAGCGGGGGACGGGTCAACAGCTCCAACGCCAGGCTGGTGCGCTTGCGCTGGCCGCCGGAGAGGGTCGAGATCCGCTGCTCCGCAACCGTCCCGTCCAGGCCGAGCTGAGCCAGCACCTCGTCGATGCGACGCTCCCGCTCGGCGGCGGAGGCCTCGGCCGGGAATCGCAACTGGGCCGCGTAGCGGAGCGCGGTGCGGACCGTGAGCTGCGGGTGCAGGATGTCGTCTTGCGGAACCAGCCCGATCCGCTGCCGTAACTCGGCGTAATCGTGGTAGAGATCCCTGCCGGCGTAGTCGACGGTGCCGGTGTTCGCCGGCCGGAAACCGGTGAGTGCTCCCAGCAGTGTCGACTTCCCGGCACCACTGGGGCCGACGACCGCGAGCAGATTGCGCTCCCTCAAGTTGAACCCGACGCGGTCCAACAATCGGCGCCCGTTCTTCGTGAGCACGACGAGATCAGTCACCCGGAAGCTGATGGCGTTCTCCTCGGTGCATCCGACGAGCCGATCAGCAACCAGGCGCAGCGGGACGTGCTCGGCGTCCAGTGCGTCGATCTCCTGGAGATCTGGATCGGTTCCTCGGTAGCCCCTGCGGGAGGCGCCACTCCACGTCCTCCGACTCGCGATGCACCGCCGGAGGTCCACCAGTCGCAGCGTGGCATCGCGGACGGGCGCGAACAGGAACGAAGCGATCGGGGTGAGTAGTTGCAGCAGCACGCTGGCTCTGCTCAATCGAGCCAGCGCCCAGCTCGCCCCGTCCCGGACCACGCCAGCACTGGCCGTCACCGCGGGAGCTCCCCTCCGAGCCCCGGTGCACGATCACCCCGCGGACGTGGGACACCGATTCGGCACCCACCAATGGGCGGCGGATCGGCCCTCGTCATTCTCCTCGCCATCCCCGCAACCCCTCGGTCTCTGCCATCCGATCGATGGTCGAGGACAGGGCTCGTCCGACTCGGCGTGCGCGCTGGGCAGGATGCGCTGTGCCTGCGGTTGCGTGCCGGCTGTGTCGTTGTTCAGAGCTCTCTGGACCCTGCAGGCCCCCAGGCGCGGCTCGCGCCATGGTGTTCGAGATCGTGTCAAGTGAGCGTCACCATGGCGTCATCGATCAGTGGGGTCCCTGTTCCAGTGCCGGCGCGGCTCGGAAGACGTCGCACGAGTAGGCCGGCGAGCCCTGGTCTCGTCGTCCCGGTCGTGGGTGCCGTGGGGGTGGAGAACAGACATGGCGCTCCGAGCTGGTGCTGCTGCCGGTTCGGTGAGCACCTGAGAGAGGGCTGTCACGGGTTCCGGACCCGGCGAACGGTACGCGCTCGCGGCGCCCGCGAACGGCTCCCGGGTCATCCCACCTCGGGGACCTCGGCCCCGCCGTCCGGGCAGTGCGGGGGTCGGGGGTTCGAGTCCCCTCAGCTCCACCCTCGGGAGGGCGGCCTGGGTCGTCTCCGGGGACGGCCGTGCTCCGGACGCCGAGCACGCTTCCCGGGCTCAGTACACCGGGGGCCCGTCGTGACCGTCGGGCGAGCTGGAGCAGACCCGGATGCGGGATCCCGCGCCGTGCGGCCGGATCTCCACGGTCACCGTGGGGGACACCTTCTCGGCCAGCCAGAGCATGACCAGGTGCCGGTCGGTCGGCCAGCGGTGCGGTTCGAGCGGCTCGTAGGGGCGCTGGGTCAGGACGTCGCAGCCGACCGCGTCCTCCGTGGCCCACAGCCACACGGGGACGCAGCGCCCGGCGCCGTCGTGCGCGGCGACGGTGGTCACCGCCTCGTGCACGACGAGCACGAGCTCGTCGCGCCGGTTCCCCTCCACGCCGGCGTCCCGCAGCCGCTCGTGGCACCAGGCGCGGTTGACGGCCGTGGCGGCCGGGTCCAGGACGGCGTCCGCGAGCACCCGGCCCGCAGCGGCGCCGTCCCCGCACGTCGCGGCGGGCGGCCGGTAGTCGGGGTTGGCCAGCGTCGACCCGTCGAGGAGCAGCGCGGGGTGCGTGGCACGCGCCATGTGCCGGCTGGCGGCGGGCGTCCGGGTCTCGTCGAACAGGCAGGTGAGCGCGATCGGCCGGCCGGCCACGGCGGCGGTGGCGGCCAGCTCGGCGTCCCGCCAGCGGTCGATGTCGGGGAGCAGGTCGAACGGCCGCTGGCAGAGCACGGTCACCGGACCGGGACCGTGGGCGGCCAGGACGGCCAGCCAGCTCCCGACCAGCTGGTCGGTCGCCACGCCGACCAGGTCCTGCTGCGGTCGGATGACCGCTCCTCCGGCCCTGGGCACGCGGCTCACCACGCCGTCGCGCACATCGGGGTCCAGGTAGACGAGCACCGGCGAGCCGGCCGCCAGGGCCGAGCGGCAGACCTGCGCGGCGAGCTCGGTGGCCTCCTCGGGGCCGGTGGAGAAGGCGCACTGGTGCACCGAGGTGGCGCCACGACCGTGCATCACAGCGGCCCGTGGGTGGGCGGCGTCGGCCGGAGCCGGACCTGGGCGTCCGGGGTGCCGGCTGCGACGGCGGTGAGCAGCCGTCCCAGCAGCGGGGTGGCGCCGCGGACCGTCAGCCCCGGCGGTGCGCCGGCGGCGGCGACCAGGGCGTCGGCGGCAGCGACGTCGAGGAAGTGCAGGCCGCTCACGTCCCACACCCGCGGGCCGTCGTCCTGGCCGGCGGTGGCGGCCAGCACCGCGCGCAGGGCCTCGGTGTTGGTCCCGTCCAGCTCCCCGGTCAGTCGCAGCGCCGCACCGCGGTGGGTCAGCCGGAACGAGTCGTCGTCGTAGGCGGCGAGCGCGTGCACCCGGTCGCGGTGCCGGCGCTCGAGCGCGGCCTCCTCGGGCGGGGCGAGCAGCGAACGGAAGTACGGGCAGAGCACGGTCAGGGGGCGGGTCCGTGCCAGCTCGTCGACGACGGGCTCGAAGGGGCTGGGCCCGGGCTCGGTGATGGCCCCGCTGAAACGGACGCCGGAGAAGCCGTCGGCCAGGGCCGACTCCACCGACGCCACCAGCGCGGCCGGGTCGCCCGGGACGGCGCGCAGGGCCGGGGAGCCGGGGGCGGACGACGCGCTCCGGTGGACCCCGGCCTGCGCCAGGCGCCGGTGCACGGTCTCGGCCCGGTGGCCCATCCCGGCGAGCAGGACGCAGTCGCCCTGCCGCAGTCCGTCCAGGACGAAGTCGCCCACGACCTCCGCGTGGGCCAGTTCGCTGTCGAGCACCACCCAGCCGTGCCGCCCGGTGGTCCGGGCGTGGGCTGCGGTCATCCGGCGGTCCCGGCACCACCGCGCGGCCGCGGCGCCTCCCCGGTCTCGGTCACCAGCGCCGCGACCTCCCGCAACCTGCGGTTGGTGTCCTGGGAGGCCCGGGCGAGGATGCCGAAGGCGGTGTCGGCGGTGATCCGGTAGCGCTCCATCAGCACCCCCTTGGCCTGCCCGATGACGTCGCGGCTCTCGAGCGCCCGGTCGAGGTGGACGGCGCGCTGCACGGCTGCCAGTGCCAGCGCGGCGTGCACCGCCACCGGCTCGAGCAGCTGCGTGCCCGCGCCCGACCAGTCGGCCGGCTCCGGCGCGTAGACCGCCAGGGCCCCGAGGACACGGGTCCCGGACTCCAGGGGCAGGCACACCGCCGACCGGATGCCGCGGTCGAGGGCCGCGGGCCCGAACCGGGGCCACGGCGCGGTGAGCAGGTCGTCGCTGGCGGCGGTCTGGCCGGCCAGCGCCTCGGGGAGCGGACCCTCACCGGCCCGCAGCTGCACGGCGTCGAGCCAGGCGGCGGGCGCGGCCGGGTCCACGGCCGGCAGGGGCCGGTGGTCGGGGCCGAGCAGGGTCACCGACGCCTCGGCACCGGCGGGGAGCAGGGCGGCCACGGACCGGGTCACCGACCGGGCGACGGCGTGCTCGTCGGGCTCGGTGTGCCACCTCCGGGCGGCGGAGGCCAGCCACAGCGGCGACCCTGCGTCGGGCAGCCCACCAGGACCGTGGAGCTCGCGCCGGGGTGACGGGGGACAGGGGAAGGGTCTGGCGGCAGAACGCACTGCGAGACCTCCGGACCGGGGCTTCTCCCGGTGAGCTGGCGTGCGCAGCCGGCCGTTCTCTCGATCCGGCGCTGATTCCTCCAGCTTACGGTAACGCCGTGTCCGGGAGCTGACGCAGCGTCGCCGTCCGCCCGGACGCGCAGGCGGTCCGGGTCCCTGGCGCGGCACGTCC
>DASQNB010000447.1:0-6325 GCA_035645175.1 Geodermatophilus sp. | reverse complement strand
TGCCCGGACGTCGATCCGTCGTGGACTACTCGCTGCAGCGGCGAGCCGTCCTCGCCGACGTGTACGCCGGTCGCACGGGGCTCTTCGAGGTCTGCGACGCCAGTCCGTACCTCACCCGGGCGGCCAAGTACCACGGTGAGGCGACCGACGTCGCCTGCCCGGTGTGCCGCAAGGAGCGGCTCACGCTGGTGAGCTACGTCTACGGGGAGCACCTCGGCCCCACGGCCGGGCAGGCGAAGACGCCGGCCGAGCTCGCCCGGATGGACGGGATGCAGGAGGAGTTCTCCGTCTACGCCGTCCAGGTGTGCCGCGGCTGCGGGTGGAACCACCTGGACTGCTCCTACGTCCTGGGGGCCGAGCCGGACCCGGAGCGCCAGCCGCGGCGGTCGCGGCGGCGCGTGGCCACCGAGTAGCACGGAGTCGTACGCGTCACACGGGGAACACGGAGTGCCCCGCGTGGTCGTTGGGACTGCTGGGCGCCGCTGTGCAGCGGGTCCTCCCCGCTCGTACAGCTGAAGACGCCACCCTGGGTGCCGGACGCGTCCGTCCTGCGCGCCCACCGAGACCCGAACCAGAGAGGGGCCTGCGTGCCTCCCCACGACGAGACCTCACCGGTCGGGCCGCGCAGCGGCTCGGTCCGCCGTCCGCCGTCCGGTCGCACCGCCGGTGCCACGGGCGGCGGTGGCCGTCCCCCGGCAGGCCGGGGCCGGCCACCGGCCGACCGCGGGGCCCGGACGACGGCGTCACGCACCGGCCCCACCTCCCGGGGCACCCGTCCCGCCGGCAAGGCCGCGCGGACGAAGAAGCAGCGCCGCAAGCGCCGGCTGAAGGCCCTCCTCGGGGTGATGGCTGGGGCGTTCGTGCTGCTCGGCGTCTTCGTGGGCGTCGTCTACGCGACCACCGAGGTGCCCGACCCGAACTCCGTGCAGAGCGCGCAGACCACCGTCGTCTACTACGCCGACGGCACCACCGAGATGGCCCGGCTGGGCGCGGAGAACCGCACCAACGTGCCGCTCGCCGAGGTCTCGGAGCCGGCACGCCAGGCGATGCTGGCCGCCGAGAACCGCAGCTTCTACTCCGACCCCGGCATCTCGGCCACCGGCATCGTGCGGGCCGCGTGGAACAACGTGACCGGCGGCTCGACGCAGGGTGGCTCGACGATCACCCAGCAGTACGTGAAGAACGCGTTCCTGACCTCGGAGCAGACGTTCAGCCGCAAGTTCCAGGAGCTCTTCCTCGCCGTCAAGCTCGACAACGAGTACGAGAAGGACGAGATCCTCGAGAACTACCTCAACACCATCTACTTCGGCCGCGGCGCCTACGGCATCGAGGCGGCGGCCAACACCTACTTCGGTGTGCCGGCCAGCCAGCTGACCGCCCAGCAGGGCGCCGTGCTCGCCGTCCTCGTCCGCAGCCCGTCGAACTACGACCCGGAGTCCAACCCCGAGGGCGCGCAGGACCGCTGGGGCCTGGTGCTCGACGCGATGGTCGAGGAGGGCTGGCTGACCCAGCAGGAACGGGACGCCTCGGTCTTCCCGCCGATCATGCCGCGGACCGGCTCCAACCTCGGCATCCCCGCCGGCCCCGAGGGCCTGGTCGTCCAGCGTGCGATCTCCGAGCTGGAGGCCAAGGGCTACGACGAGCAGCAGCTGCGCGCCGGTGGCCTGCGGATCACCACCACGGTGGACAAGCGCTACCAGGACGCCGCCCTGTCCTCCGTCGCCGAGGTGATGGACGGCCAGCCGGACGGCCTGCGCGAGGCCCTGGTGGCGATCGACCCACGGACCGGCGCGGTGCGCGCCTACTACGGCGGGCCGATCGGTGCCGGTGACGGTGCCGTCGACTACGCGCAGGCCCAGCGCCAGCCGGGCTCCTCGGTCAAGCCCTACGTGCTGGCCACCGCGCTGGAGGACGGCATCGGCGTCAACGCCCGCCGGGACGGCTCCTCGCCCCAGAGCTTCCCCGACCGCCCGGGCCTGCCGGTCAGCAACTCCGGCGGCGCCTCCTGCGGGTCCTGCACCCTGATGGAGGCGATGACCCGGTCGCTGAACACCACCTACTACGGGCTGGCCTACGAGGTCGGCGCCGATCGGGTGCGGCAGAACATCCTCGAGGCCACCGGCCTGCCGGAGGCCTGGCCGGAGACGGGCAGCGCCCTCGACGAGAAGGCCACGCTGGCCGACCCCAACACCGGTGTCGCCGGCGCCTCGATCGGCATCGGCCAGTACGAGATGCGCCCGATCGACCAGGCGCACGGCTTCGCCACCCTCGCCAACGGCGGCGTCGAGCACGATCCCTACTTCGTCACGCGCGTGACCGACAGCCAGGGAGCCGTGCTGCTCGACTACAACGGCGATGCCGGCGACCAGGTCTTCGAGGAGGACGTCGTCAACGACACGACCTACGCGATGACCGACGTCGCCGCCCACTCGCGTCGCTCGCTCGACGGCGGCCGCGAGGTGGCCAGCAAGACCGGTACGCAGGGGCAGGGCGCGGACAACTCCGACGCCTGGATGGTCGGGTTCACCCCGTCGATCGCCACGGCGGTGTGGATGGGCAACGACTCGCCCGCCAACCCGATCGAGGACGTCAACGGGCGGATCATCTACGGCTCGGGCCTGCCCGGTGCCATCTGGCAGGAGTTCATGGACACCGTGCTGGAGGGGACGCCGGAGGAGGACCTGCCCGACCGGGCGGCCATCCGCGGCGACACCGGTGAGGGCGTGCCCGCGCCGGCCCCGCAGACCCGGGCGCCGAGCCCGGTGACCGCCCAGCCCAGCCAGCCCTCGACCGGCGGTCGGCAGGACGACGACGCCGCGGACGAGACCGAGGACGCCGGCACGACCGACGACCGCGAGACGGCCGACGACACCGACTCCGACGGCAACACCGGGACCGGCACCGGTACCGGGGACACCGATTCCGACGGTGCGACCGGGAACAACACGGGGGGCGCCGACTCCACCAGTGGGAACGGAGCCGGTGGGAACGGAACCACCGGGACCGGCGGCGGCACCGGCGACGATGCCACTGACACGGGGACCCCGCCGGCCGGGCAGTCCCCGGAGACCGCCGGTGGCCAGCCCGCCGTCCCCGAGGGCGTGGAGCAGCCGACCGGCTGACCTCCGGCGGGCAGACTGACCGCATGAGCACGACACCGACGGGCCCGTCCGCACCAGCGGACGGGCCCGCGGCGTCTCCGGCGCCGGGCTCTCGGCGCCCGGACCGGCCCGACCGCGTCGTCCCCAGCTGGACCGATCCGATCGTGGCGCAGGCCAGCGAGGCGGTGGGCGGCCCGTGGGGCCGCCACGCGACCGTCGGGCGGGCGCTGTTCTGGACGCCGCTGCGGGTGTGCCTGCTGTTCACCACGACCGTGCTGGCGCTGGCCTGGTTCAAGCAGGCCCCCTGTGCCGACGGGAACTGGACCGGCTCGCTGCAGTACACCCACCTCTGCTACTCCGACCCGGTGCCGCTGTTCGGCGTCTACGGGCAGGGCGAGGGGGCGCTGCCCTACCTCGACGCGCGCGTGGAGTACCCGGTGCTGACCGGGGCCGTGATGGCGCTCGCCGCGCTGCTCTCGGGCTGGTACGACCGCCTGGCCGCGGTGGTCGGCGTGCTGCCGGCCGTGCCGCCGGTGCAGAGCTACACCGTGGTCACGGCGCTGCTGATGTCCGTGTGCGCGCTGGTGGTGACGCGCGCCGTCCTGCCGCTGACCGGACGGCGGCCCTGGGACACCGCGATGGTGGCGCTCTCGCCGGTCCTGCTGGTCTACGCCTTCACCAACTGGGACCTGCTGGCCGTCGCCCTCGCCACGCTCGGCATGTGGGCGTGGGCCCGGGAGCGCCCGGTGCTGGCCGGGGCGCTGCTCGGGCTGGGCGTGGCCGCCAAGCTCTACCCGGTGCTCGTCCTGGGTGCGCTCTTCCTGCTGTGCCTGCGGGCCGGCGCGCTGCGCGTCTGGCTGCGGGCGGCGCTCGCGGCGGCGGGCGCGTGGCTGGCCGTCAACGTGCCGGTGGCCCTGGCGGCGCCGGAGAACTGGAGCTGGTTCTTCGCCTTCAGCCGGCAGCGGGCGGCGAACCCGGAGTCGATCTGGAACGTCCTCCTGACGGCCACCGACGACCGGGTCCTCGACGGGCCGCTCACCGACGGCGAGACGCCGGCGGTGCTCAACGCGGTCGTGGCCGTGCTGCTGCTCGCGCTGGCCGCCTGGGTGGCCTGGCTGGTGCTCACCGCCCCGGTGCGGCCCCGGGTGGCGCAGGTGGCCTTCCTGCTGCTGGCCGGCTTCCTGCTGCTGAACAAGGTCTACAGCCCGCAGTACGCGCTCTGGCTGCTGCCGCTGGCGGTGCTGGCCCGGCCGCGGTGGCGCTCGCTGCTGGTCTGGCAGGCCACCGAGGCCCTGGTGTGGGTCATGACGATGCTCTACTACCTCGGCACCGAGAACCGCGGCGTCGAGGTGGAGTGGTTCTTCCTCGCCGTCCTGCTGCGGGACGCGGTCCTGGTGGCGCTCATGGTGCTCGTCGCCCGCGAGGTGCGGCGGCCGGACGACGACGTCGTCCGCACCAGCTGGCCCGGCGTCGACGACCCCGCCGGCGGCCCGCTGGACGGAGCACCCGACGTGGTGACGCTCCCGTGGCCCCGTGCTCCACGTGGAACACCGGACCGCGTCAGCTCTGCAGGGCCTGCCGCAGCAGGGTGATCTCCTCGGCGTGGGAGGCGGCGTCGCCGGGGGTCTCCAGGACGACGGGGCAGTCGGCCGCCCGGGCCACCTCGACCAGCAGCTCGGTCGGGATCTCGCCGTCGGTCAGCGGGGCGTGCCGGTCGCGGCTGGAGCCCTGCGGGTCGCGGCTGTTGTTGAGGTGCACCAGGTCGACGCGGCCGGTGATCGCCCGGACGTCGTCCACCGCGGTGGTGAGGTCCCACCCGGCGGCCCACGCGTGGCAGGTGTCGAGCACGAAGCCGGCACCGAACTCGCCGACGGCGTCCCACAGCCGGGCGAGGGCGTCGAGGTCGCGGGCCATGGCGTTGCCGCCGCCGGCGGTGTTCTCGATGAGCAGCGGGAGGGGGAAGCCGCCGTCGTCGGCCTGCCGGGCGAAGGTCTTGCGCCAGTTGTCGGCGCCGGCGGCCGGGTCGTCGGTGCCCAGGACGTGACCGCCGTGCACCACCATGCCGCGGGCACCGATGGCCGCGGAGACCTGGGCGTGCTGGCCGAGCATCTTGCGGCTGGGGATGCGGATGCGGTTGTTCGTGGAGGCCACGTTGAGGACGTAGGGCGCGTGCACGAACAGGGCCATGTCGTCGGCGGGGCCATCGGCGGGGCCACCGGCGAGGGCGGCCTGCTGGTCGGCGGACAGGCGCGGTGCCTTCCAGCCCTGCGGGTCGCTCAGGAAGAACTGCACGCCGTCGGCGTCCATCTCCGCGGCACGGGCCAGGGGGCCGCCGGCGTCCATCCCGCCGTCCTGGGTCAGGCCTGGGCCGACGTGTACGCCGATCGGGTGAGCTGCCACGTCGCCGACCCTAGTTCCGGGCACCGACGACTCCGTCCCTGAGCGGCCGTCCCGCCGTCCCCCTGTGGACGGCGGCGGCGTGCGCCGCCGGCGCTGGTAGGCTCGCTGGAGCGCGTTCCACCGGTGGCTGTCACCGGGCGGGGCGCGCGACGCGTGTACGACCCTCCTGCTGCAGACCGACTGCAGCCGCTCAGACCAGAGGAGGTGGGGTTCTCCGTGCGTCACTACGAACTGATGGTCATCCTCGACCCCGACCTGGAGGAGCGCACGATCGCTCCCTCCCTCGACCGGTTCCTCACCGTCGTCACCAACTCCGGTGGCACCGTGAAGACCGAGATCTGGGGCCGTCGCCGGCTGGCCTACGAGATCGACAAGCAGGTCGAGGGCATCTACGCCATCGTCGACATCCAGGCCACGCCCGCCGCGGTCGCCGAGCTCGACCGGCAGCTGAACCTGAACGAGTCGGTCCTGCGCACGAAGCTCATGCGGCCCGAGGTCCACTGACCATGGCCGGCGAGACCGTCATCACCGTCATCGGCAACCTCACGTCGGACCCGGAGCTGCGCTTCACGCCCTCCGGCGCCGCGGTCGCCAACTTCACCGTGGCCTCGACGCCGCGGACCTTCGACCGTCAGTCGCAGGAGTGGAAGGACGGCGAGGCGCTCTTCCTGCGCTGCAACGTGTGGCGGCAGGCGGCGGAGAACGTCGCCGAGTCGCTGACCCGCGGGTCGCGGGTGATCGTCTCCGGCCGGCTCAAGCAGCGGTCGTTCGAGACCAAGGAAGGCGAGAAGCGCACCGTCGTCGAGCTCGAGGTCGACGAGATC
>DASQNB010000446.1:0-5400 GCA_035645175.1 Geodermatophilus sp. | reverse complement strand
TCCAGCGGCTTGATGTTGACCTTGGTAGCGGTCGTCACGTCGGTGACGCCCCCTTCGGTGTCGGACGGCTGGTGGGTCGATCTGATGCTGTGGCACGGTGCCGGGGCCTGCCGTCGCGGGGGTCAGGCGCCTGGTGCCCGTGTCGATTGGCACTCTACCTATGAGAGTGCCAGCCACTCAACCGGGGTCCCGGCGCCGTGGGCCGGCCGGTGCGCCACGCTGTCCCGGTGCCCGACGACACCCCGGACGACGCGATCGCCCAGCTCCGCTGGCTGCGCACGCCCGAGGGGGCGGCGGCCGTGGCGCTCGCCGGGGAGCTGCTCGGCCAGGGCCTCGACGTCCTCCCCGGCCTGGCCCGGCTGCGGGCGGAGGTCGGGCCCGAGCACGCCGGCCCGGCCTGGGAGCTGGCGCGGCTGCGGGCCCGCGCCCGGCCGGTGTTCGGCGCGGACGCCGACGTCCTGGTCCTCACCGCCGACACCCTCGAGCAGGCCGGCCGTCCGACGCTCGCCGCGCGGCGGGCGCGGCGGCTGCTGTCCGGGGAGGTCGACTCCGCCGCCGACCTCGGCTGTGCCTCGGGCACCGACACCATCGCGCTGGCGCGGACCGGGGCCAGCGTGCTCGCCGTCGACACCGACCCGCTGGCCCGCGAGCTGACCGCCGCGAACGTCGAGGCCCTCGGGGTGGCCGACCGGGTGTGGGTGGTCGCCGGGGACGCCGTCGAGCTGGTGGCCGCGGCGCGCGGCGGCGAGGTGGCCGGGTGCGGCGCCGCCGTCCTGGACCCGGCACGGCGGGCCGGCGGACGACGGCAGCTGGACCCCGACCGGTGGTCGCCGCCCTGGTCGACGGTCGCGACGCTGCTGGACCGGGTGCCCCGCGCGGTGGTCAAGGTGGCGCCGGGCCTGGATCACGAGCGGGTGCCGGCCGGCGTCGAGGCGGAGTGGGTGTCGGCCGGCGGCTCGATCGTCGAGGCGCTGCTGTGGGGCCGGGCGGTGTCGACGGTCCGGCGACGGGCGTCCCTGGTGCGCGCGGACGACGTGCTGGAGCTGACCGCCGACGCCGACCCCGGGCCCGCGCCGTCCGGGCCGGTGCGCGGCTGGCTGCACGAACCGGACCCGGCGGTGATCCGCTCGGGGCTCGTGTCGCTGGTCGCGGCCGACGTCGGCGCCACGCTGGTCGACCCGACGATCGCCTATCTGACCTCGGACGCGCCGACCGGCTCCCCGTGGGTGTCCTCGTACCGCGTCGACGAGGTGCTGCCCTTCAACCTCAAGAGGCTGAAGTCGCTGCTGCGGACGCGCGGCGTCGGCCGGGTGGTGGTCAAGAAGCGCGGCTCGGCGGTCGATCCGGAGACCCTCGCCCGCCGGCTGCGCGGCCCGGGCGCGGGGACGGCGACCGTCGTCGTCACCCGGGTCGCCGGCGCGCCCACGGCCCTCGTCTGCGACGTCAGCGCGTGACGACGTTGATCGGCAGCGAGCTGTCCGCGCCGAGGTCCGGGGACGAGGGCGCGACCCCTGACGAGACCAGCCGCGAGCCCAGGGCGGCGACCATCGCGCCGTTGTCGGTGCACAGCCGCGGGCTGGGCACCCGGAGCACGATCCCGGCCGCGGCGCAGCGCTCCTCGGCCAGCGCGCGCAGCCGCGAGTTGGCCGCGACGCCGCCGCCGAGCACCAGGTGGTCGACGCCGTGGTCGCGGCAGGCGCGCACGGCCTTGGCGGTGAGCACGTCGGCGACCGCCTCCTGGAACGACGCCGCGACGTCGGCCACCGGCACCGGCTCCCCCGCCCGCTGCCGGGCCTCGACCCACCGGGCGACGGCGGTCTTCAGACCGGAGAACGAGAAGTCGTAGGGCGCGTCGCGGGGGCCGGTGAGCCCGCGCGGGAAGCCGATCGCCTGCGGGTCCCCCTCGCGCGCGGCCTTGTCGATCGGCGGGCCGCCGGGGAACGGCAGGCCGAGCACGCGGGCCACCTTGTCGAAGGCCTCCCCCGCCGCGTCGTCGATGGTGCGGCCCAGCGACTGCACCTCGCGGGCGAGGTCGGGCACCAGCAGCAGCGAGCTGTGCCCGCCGGAGACCAGCAGCGCCAGCGACGGCTCGGCCAGCGTCCCGTGCTGCAGCTCGTCGACGGCGACGTGCGCGACCAGGTGGTTGACGCCGTACAGCGCCTTGTCCAGCGCCAGCGCGTAGGCCTTCGCCGCGGCCAGCCCGACCAGCAGCGCGCCGGTGAGCCCGGGCCCCGCGGTGACCGCGACCGCGTCGACGTCCGAGGCGCGCACGCCGGCCTCGGCCAGCGCGCGGTGCACGGTCGGCACCATCGCCTCCAGGTGCGCCCGCGAGGCGATCTCGGGGACCACCCCGCCGAAGCGCTCGTGCTCGGCCATCGACGTGGCCAGGGCGTCCGACAGCAGCGTCTGCCCGCGCACCAGGCCGACGCCGGTCTCGTCGCACGAGGTCTCGAAGCCCAGGACCAGGGGCTCGCTCGGAGTCACCGTTCGCTCCCGCGCGGCGGAGCCGCCAGGACTGCAGGGTCGCTCACAGCTTCTCTCTCCTCATCACGACGGCGTCCGTGCCGCTCGGCTGGTAGTACCGCGGCCGCCGGCCGATCTCGGTGAACCCGCGCCGCCGGTAGAGCCCCTGGGCGACCTCGTTGTCGGCCCGCACCTCCAGCAGCACCACGGGGCTGCGCCGGTCGGCCTCGGCGAGCAGCGCGTCGAGCAGCTGCGCGCCGATCCCCTCGCCCTGCCGGTCCGCGGCGACCCCGATGGTGGCCACGTGCGCCTCGTCGTCGTAGGCGATGAGCCCGGCGTAGCCGACGACCCGGTCGCCGTCCTCGGCCACCAGGTAGGAGCGGGTGTCGGTGCGCGAGAGCTCGTCGCGGTACATCGACCGGGTCCAGGTGTCCGGGGCGAACAGCTGCTCCTCGAGCTCGAGGACGGCGTCCAGGTCGGCCAGCCGCATCGGCCGCAGCCGCGCGCTCACCTGGCCTCCTCGCTGGCGCTCGTCAGCCAGGTGCGCGCCGCTGCTCTCCTCATGCGTGAGCTCGCACGCTCGCTCACGAGGTGGTCACCGGCTTGAACGACGTCGGCGGGACGGCGTCTGGGCGGCGCAGGTACAGGGGCACGAGCGGGGCGGCGGACGACGGGTCGGCCAGCTGCGGCGCCGCGGCCCGGACCAGCCCGGCCGTCGTCACCTCGGCCGGGGTGACCTCGACGCCCAGCCGGTCGGCGAACCGGGCGTCGCCGACGACCGGCCCGAGAACGGCCAGCTCCTCGGGGCGCACCACGCCCGGGCCGTCGGTGCGCACACCGGCGGCGTCGTAGGCGGCCCAGTAGACCTCCTTGCGCCGGGCGTCGGTGACCACCGTGCGGGCGCCGGAGCCGACGGCGTCCAGCGAGCAGACGCCGACCACGGGCAGCGCGCGGGCGTCGCCGATCGCGGCGGCCGTGACCACCCCGACGCGCAGCCCGGTGAAGGGCCCGGGGCCGAGCCCGGTCACCACGGCCCCGACGTCGGCGAGCGCCAGCCCGGCGTCGCGGAGCACGTCGGTGACGGCGACGGTGAGCAGCTCGGCGTGCCGGTTGCCCGAGGGCACCGCCTGCTCCGCGAGCACCTCGGTAGCGCCGTCCGGGGACCACCGGGCGAGGCCGGCGACCAGCGTCGGCGTGGCGGTGTCGAGGGCGAGGACGAGCACGACCGCCCAGCGTAGTGGCCACACTGCTCGCCAGGACGATCTTGGGTGATGCGTTGATGCGGTAGCATCAGCGGTGTGCGCACGACCCTGGACCTGGACGACGACGTCGTCGCGGCTGCTCGGGAGCTGGCCACGGAGCAACGTCGCTCGCTCGGCTCGGTGGTCTCCGAGCTCGCCCGGCGAGGGCTCACGCCCGCGCGGGTGGACACGGAGGACGGCCTCCCGGTCATCCGCGTCCCCTCCGGGAGTCCCGCCATCACCGCCGCGATGGTCCGCCGGGCGCTCGACGAGGACTGAGACGCCGTGGCCCTGCTGGACGTGAACGCTCTGGTGGCGCTGGCGTGGGACTCACACGTGCACCACGTCGCCATCCGCTCCTGGTTCGCCGCCCGTGCTGCGGACGGGTGGGCGACGTGCCCGATCACCGAGAGCGGTTTCGTCCGGGTGTCGTCCAACCCGAAGGTGCTGCCGGACGCCATCGCCACGTCGACCGCTCGCGAGGTCCTCGCAGCCCTGCGCCGGGCACCGGGCCACCGGTTCCTCGGCGACGAGGTCTCGATGGTCGACGACGACGTGCCGCCGGTCTCCGGGCACCGTCAGGTCACCGACGCCCACCTGGTGACGCTCGCCCGTCGGCACGGCGTCGGCATGGTCACCTTCGACGCGGGGCTGGCCGCCCTGGCCGGCCACCGGGACGTCGAACTGCTCACGGCCTTGTAGTCGGGGCAGGGGCTCACTCACCGGAGAGCGCGGTGCTCCCCAGCTCGACCGCCTGCCGGAGCACCTCGACGTAGGCCGGGTGGACCAGGCGCAGCCCGGGCAGGTCCGCGGCGCCCACCCAGCGCAGCGCGTCGTGCTCGTGCGGCTGGAGGTTGCGCGGCTCGCCGTCCCACGCCCGGACCACCCACAGGGAGAGCACCAGCTCGTCGTCCTCGAGCCGGGTCATCGGCACCGGGTCCCGGGGGACGACGCCGACCTCCTCGTGCAGCTCCCGGGCCAGCGCGGCCGGCTCGTCCTCCCCCGGCTCGACGTGGCCGCCGGGGAGGTCCCACACGTCGGGGTACCAGCGCCGGTCCGGTGACCGGTGACCCAGCAGCACCGTGGCCCCGCGGACGAGGACGCCGGCGACGACGTGGTGCCGGCCGGGCGTCACGCGGCGCCGTCGAGGCGCTGCTCCCAGCCCGGACCGTGCGGCACGAGCACCGCCGTCCGGACGTCGTCGTCGCGGCGGTCCAGCCGCACCTCGAGGTGCTCGTCGGCCAACTGCTCCACCAGTCCCTGCCCCCACTCGACGACGGTGACCGAATCGTCGGTGGAGGCGTCGAGGTCCAGGTCGTCGACGTCGGCCACCCCGCCGAGCCGGTAGGCGTCGACGTGCAGGAGGGGCAGCCGGCCGCCGCGGTGCACGCGGGCGATGACGAACGTCGGCGAGGTGACCGGCTCGCGCACGCCGAGGGCCTCGCCGATGCCCTGGGTCAGCGCGGTCTTGCCCGCGCCCAGCGGGCCGACCAGCACGACCAGGTCCCCGGCGCGCACCAGCCCGGCCAGCTCGGCGCCGAGGGTCCGGGTGTCGGCCGGGGTCGGCAGCACGTGCTCGCGCCTCACGCCAGGGTCCCCGCGACCGCGGTGAGGTCGGCCAGCAGCCCGGCCCGCGGCGCCCCGTTCGGGCCGAACCGGATCGCCGCCGACGGGTGGTAGGTGGCCCAGACGGCCC
>DASQNB010000445.1:0-16341 GCA_035645175.1 Geodermatophilus sp. | reverse complement strand
CCTCCCACACTGCTCGAACACGTGTACGAAGTGCAACCGATCGAAGGCGTCCTCGCAGCATGGATCCCCAGCTCACATGCCTGTCCACAGATCAGCTGCAGGCCTGACAGGACGCTCCGCCGTCCGCTTCGACCACCGTCCGTCCGTGCACCTGGAGACCGCGCGCCTGCTCATGCCGCCCCTCTCCGAACAGCACACCTCCGCGCTCGCCGAGGTGTACGCCGACCCGGAGGTGACCCGGTACATCGGCGGCGCGGCGCTCGACGCGGAGGGCACCGCCGCCCAGGTCGCCCGCTTCGAGGCGGTCTGGCGCGAGTACGGCTTCGGTCAGTGCGCGCTCATCGACCGGGAGACCGGCGCCCTCCTCGGCCGGGCCGGGCTGCACCCCTGGCCGCAGTGGGACGAGGTCGAGCTGGGCTACGTCCTCGCCCGGCACGCGCAGGGCCGGGGCCTGGCGACCGAGGCCGCCCGAGCCTGGCTCGACGTCGCCTCCGAGACCCTCGCGCTCGATCGCCTCACCGCCGTCATCCACCCCGACAACGCACCCAGCCGGGCCCTCGCGGCCCGGCTCGGGTTCCGCGTCCACCGCGAGGACGTCATCCCGGCCGGCGTCCCCGTGCTGGTCTACGAGCTGGCGCGGCCGAGCGGGCGGACCAGCCGGCCGATCGCCAGGTGGGCCAGCGGCGCGTAGCCGACGACCACCGGCGCCGGGCCGGTCACCCGCAGCCCGGTGGTGCTGCCGCCGTCCGGACCCTCGGTGACCCAGTGCAGCAGGTGCAGCCGCACCGGCCCGGCCGAGACCGTCCACGACCACTGCCGCGCCGCCTCGTCCACCGTCTCGACGACGAAGGGCAGCGTCACCCCCAGCGGCCCGCGCACCCGTCCGCGCACCCCGGCGGCGAGCCGGGCCACCGGCAGCTCGACGCCGGTGATCTGCGGCGCCCATTCGGGCCAGCGAGCCGGGACGGCGTAGCGCTCCCAGACCTCGGCCGGCGTCTCCGGCCCGGTCGCGTGCAGGGTCAGGACGGTCACGGCGCCTCCTGCGGCAACGGGCGGGTCCGGCACTGCACGACGACGGCGAGGAGCCCGTCCGCCGACCCCGACTCGTGCCCCTCGCCCGGCGACCACAGGGCCGCCTCCCCCGCCCGCAGCGGACGGCGCTCACCGGACGCCCCGGACACCCAGCCGACCCCCTCGACCACGAGGAACAGCAGCCAGACCCGCGTGGGGTGCCGGCCGATCACGCCGCCGGGCGCCAGGCGGACGACGTCGACCGCGAACCCGTCCTGCGGCTCCCGGACGACCGCCGCCCGCAGCAGCTCCACCCCGCCACTCCCGTACTCGACGAGCGACCGGGTGGCCGGCGTCAGGAGCTCCACGCCGTCACGCCGGCGGCCCGCCGAGCAGCAGCTGCCGCAGCATGTGCATCGCGAGGGACACCGACCGGTGCCGCACCGCCGAGCGCGAGCCGGGCAGCACCACCGAGCGCGGCTGGCGCCCGTCCGGACCGACGGCGCACAGGTGGACGGTGCCCACCGGCTTGTCCGGCGTCCCGCCGCCCGGGCCGGCGATCCCGGTGATGCCCACCCCCACGTCGGCGCCGAAGCGGGCCCGCGCGCCCTCGGCCAGCGCCGCCGCGACGTGCGTGCTCACCGCGCCGTGCTCGGCCAGCAGCTCCGACGGGACGCCGACCAGCGCCTCCTTCGCCGAGTTCGCGTAGGACGCCACCCCGCCGAGCACCCACGCCGAGGACCCCGCCCGCTCGGTCAGCCGCGCCACCAGCAGCCCGCTGGTGCACGACTCGGCGGTCGCGACCGTCAGCCCGCGGTCGGCGAACGCCGACGCCACCAGGTCGTCGACGGTCGGGCCGGTGGAGAACAGCTGCAGACCGTGCGCCTCCCGGACCGCCTCGACCAGCCGGTCGTACTCGGGCTGCGCGTCGGGCCCGTAGCGGGTGACGACCTCCAGCTCGCCGTCCCGCAGGCACGTGGTGACCTCCAGGCCGGGCCACTCGGACTGCCGCAGCGTCGCCGCCAGCTGCGACTCCAGCGTCCCCCACAGCCGCAGCGTCTCCTGGCGCAGCTCGCTGCGGCCGGCCATCGCGTGCTGCACCGGCTCGGCGGCCAGCGCCGCCGGCCACATGCCCTGCAGCTCCGACGGCGGCCCGGGGAGGACGACGACCACCGGCCCGTTCCGCCCCTCCGCCGGGGGGACGACGAGGCCCGGCGCCGTCCCGACCGGCGGCAGCACCGTGGCGCCGTCGGGCACCAGCGCCTGCTTGCGGACGCCGGCCGCCGTCGCCTCCGGGTCGGCGCGCCACCCGCGGCCGTCCATCAGCCCTTCGACGATCCCGGCGATCTCGCGCTCCAGCTCCGGATCGACCGCCGACGGCCGGCCCTGCACGTGGCCGACGACCTGCGCGGTCAGGTCGTCGGCGGTGGGCCCCAGCCCGCCGGTGGTGATGACGAGGTCCTCACCGGCGAGGAAACGCAACGCGTCGCGCAGGTCCTCGGGCCGGTCGCCGACGACGACCACCGCGCCGACGTCCACCCCGAGCCGGCGCAGCTCCTCGGCCACCCACGGGCCGTTGCGGTCGCTGACCCGGCCGGTGAGCACCTCGGTCCCGGTGACGACGATCCCTGCGCGCACGGCCACCCGGCCGACCCTAGTGAGCCCTCGGCCCGTCCGCGTTTCCTGCCGGGTCACCGGGCGCTCCGCCGATAGCGTCTGGAGACGAACCGGTCCGCCACCGGACCGGCGCCTGCCCGCGTCCCGAGCGAGGAGCCACCGTGACGCACCCGACCCCCAGCCCCGAGCCGCCGGCACCGCGCAGCCCGGCCGAGCCGGGCACCCAGGATCTCGCACCGGCGCCCGTCGGAGCCACCGCCAGCGGCACCCACCAGCTGCCCCGGGTCGAGGACGGTGGGGTCCAGCCGACCGGACCGGTCGGCTCGCTGCCCGGTCCGCCGGGGTCCGCCGTCCCGCCGGCGGTGGGCGGCGCCGAGCGCCCCCGCGTCCGGCGCCGCACCGGCGAGCGTCCCCGCCGGGAACGGACGCCGCGGCCTCCACGAACGCCGCGCCCGCCGCGCCGCCCGCGCTCGTCCGAGGAGCGCGCCGCCCGCCTGGGCACCGGCCTGGCCGCCCTCTCCCTGCTGCTGCTCCAGCTGGGCCTGCTGGTCGGCTTCGGCGAGGCGCCGCTGTGGTCGACCGTGACGCTGTGGTCGGTCTTCGCCACCCTCGCGACCCTCCTCGGGGCGCTGCCGTTCGCCGGCCGGTTCCTCCCCGGGGCCCCGCTGGGCCCCGACGCGGCCTGGAAGGTGGCCGCCGGTGGGCTGACCGGCACGGCTGTGTTCTGGGTACTCGTCGTGCTCCCGCGCGTCGACAGCGACCGCGGCTTCGTCCTCACCGCCGCGCTGGCCGCCCTCGGCGCCGCGCTCTGGGTCGCCCCCGGCCGCACCAGGGGCTGAGCCCGGAGGCCGGCCGCCGCGCGGGTCAGGGCTGGTCGCGGCCCGTGCCCCAGCCGTTCCCCCGGCCGGCGCCGTTGCCGTTACCCGGCCCGGCGGCCGGCCCCCCGCCGGCGCCGTCCCAGGCGTCCCCGACGGCCACGGGGGCGGGGGCGGGCACGGGGACCGCCGGGACGACGGGAGCCGGTGTCGGGGCCACCGCGACGGTGAGCGTGACCAGGTCGCCCCGGGTCAGCGCCCCGACCGGCCCCAGCTCGACCACCTGGCCCGCGGGGACGTCGGAGCGCTCGACGGCCACCCGCTGCACCCGCAGGCCGAGCGCCGCGAGCTCGGCCTCGACCTGGTCCGCCGGGCGCCCGAGGTGGTCGGCGGCCGCGACCACCAGCGACCCGGCCGGCTCCTCTGGCCCGGTCGTCGGGGCGAGGGTGTCGGTCGCGGCCGGCGGCGTCCCGGCGTCCCCGCCGCCCACGACCTGCAGCGCCCCCGCGGTGAGCCCCGCGCCGAGGAGCAGCGCAGCCGCGGGCACCAGCAGCCGCCGTCGGCTGCCCGCGACCGGGAGCCGCGCCGTGGCCGGCGGCAGGGGCGCCAGCGGGCGGCCGGCGCGCACGGCGTCGACGGCGGCCCGGAAGGCGGCGCCGTCGGGGAAGCGCCGCGCCGGGTCCTTGACCAGCGCGCGGGCGACGAGGGTGCGCAGCGGCTGCGGGACGTCGTCGGGCAGCGGCTCGGGTTCGGCGCGGATCTGCGCGAGGGCGATCTGCACCGGGCTCTCGCCGTCGACCGGGCGCCGGCCGGCCAGGCACTCGTAGGTGATCGCGCCCAGGGCGTAGACGTCGCTGGCCGGGCCGGCCTTGCCGCCCTCGGCCTGCTCCGGTGAGAGGTAGTGCGCGGTGCCGACCACCTGGCCGGTGCGGGTGAGCGGCACGCTGGACGCCGACCAGGCGATCCCGAAGTCGGTGATCTTGACGACGCCGTCCCAGCCGACCAGCACGTTGCCCGGCTTGACGTCGCGGTGCACCACCCCGGCGGCGTGCGCCACGGCCAGCGCCGCCGCGGTCTGCCGGACGACGTCGAGCGTCCGGTGCGGGTCCAGCCGGCCGCAGCGGGTCAGCAGCGCCGACAGCGGCTCGCCGTCCACCAGCTCCATCACCAGGTAGGCGAGGGTCTCCCCACTGCCGTCGGTCGCGACGACCTCGCCGTAGTCGTGCAGGGCGGCGATGTTGGGGTGCACCAGCCGCGCGGTGTGCTGAGCCTCGGCGCGGAACCGGGCGAGGAACGTCGGGTCGCCGGTGTACTCACTGCGCAGCACCTTGACCGCGACCGGCCGGCCCAGCAGGGCGTCGCGCGCCCGCCAGACCTGGCCCATGCCGCCGGTGGCGATGAGCGAGTGCAGCTCGTATCGGTCCCCGAGCGTGCGCACCCCCGGCTCGGTCACCCGATCCTCCTGCACGTCCGCCGCAGCAGTCCCCCGCGGCTCCCCAGGGTGCCACCCCGGGGCCGGGCCGACAGGTCCACGCGCACGGGGAGGTCAGCGCTCGCTGCGGTCCCAGTCGTCGTCATCGTCGTCCGAGGACTCCTCGGGCGCCGGGACCTCCTCCGGCGGCGCCGCCGGCGGTCCCGGCGGCCGCGGGGGCTCCGGTGCGGTGGTCGGCTGCCCGGTCCCGGTCGGCTGGGTCCCCGTCGGCTGGGTCGCCGGCGGCGACGGGGGCGGCGTCCGGGTCGGCGGGGTGCTCGCCGGTAGCTCCTGCTCCGGGGTCTGCGGCGGCGAGCTCTCGACGGGCTCGGTCGGCGTGGGCTCGGGTTCCGGCGTGGGCGTGGGCTCGGGCGCCGGCTGCTGCACGTCGTCTTCCCCGTCGTCGTCGGAGACCCGGGTGGCCGGCGAGGAGGTGCGCTGCGGCGCCGGGGCGGGCTCCGGGGCGACGGCGAACAGGACCCGCACGGGGTCGCCGGGCCGCAGCTGCGCGCCGGCCGGGTCGACGGCGGTGACCTGGCCGGGCTCGACGTCCGCGGTGACCTCCTCCACCCGCTGCACGAGCAGCCCGAGCGCGGACAGGGCCAGTGCCGCCTCGTCCACCTGCCGGCCGACGTAGTCCTCGGCGGCGAGCACGATGCGGGCGTCCTCGGTCTGCGCGGCGACCACGGTGGGCGCGCCGTCGTCACCGCTGCCGGAGACGGCCACGAAGACACCGGCGGCCGCGCCGGCGCCCAGCAGCAGGGTCACCACCGGCACGAGGACGGCGGCCAGTCCGCGCCGGTGCCGGCTCGGGGGGCCGGCGGTCCGGGCGCCGGCGATCGGGGCGCGGTGTCGCCCGGTCGGCGGGCCGACCGGCACGACGACGGCCCGGGTGGCCGGCGGCTCGGGCAGCGGCCGGCCGGCGCGGACGTCCTCGACCGCGGCGACGAACGCGGCGCCGTCGGGGATCCGCGCCGTGGGGTCCTTGGCCAGCGCCCGCCGGATCAGCGTGCGGACCCCGCCGGGCAGCTCGTCGGGGAGCGGGTCCGGGTCCTCGCGCACCTGCTTGAGCGCGATGGTGACGGCGTTCTCGCCGTCGAAGGCGGGGTGGCCGGTCAGGCACTCGTAGCCGACCAGGCCCAGGGCGTAGACGTCGCTGGCCGGCAGGGCGTGCTGGCCCTCGGCGACCTCCGGCGCGAGGTACTGCGGAGTGCCGATCACCTGGCCGGTGCGGGTGAGCGGCACGCTGCCGGCCGACCAGGCGATGCCGAAGTCGGTGATCTTCACGCTGCCGTCGTCGCGGACCAGGATGTTGCCCGGCTTGACGTCGCGGTGCACCAGCCCGACCCGGTGGGCCTCGGCGAGCGCGGAGGCGGTCTGCTCGAGCAGGGTGAGGGTGGCGGCGGCCGACAGCCGGCCCTCGCGCTGCAGCACCGCCGACAGCGGCTCGCCCTCGACCAGCTCCATCACCAGGTAGGCCAGCGTCTCGCCGCTGCCGTCGGTGGCCTCGGTCTCGCCGTAGTCGAAGACGGCGGCGATGTTCGGGTGGCTCAGCCCCGCCGCGTGCTGCGCCTCGGCGCGGAAGCGCGCGCGGAACGTGGGGTCGCCGGTGTACTCGCTGCGCAGGACCTTGACCGCGACCGGGCGGCCCAGGAGGACGTCGGTGCCGCGCCAGACCTGCCCCATGCCGCCGGCGGCGATCAGCTGGGCGAGCTCGTACCGCTCCCCCACGTCGCGCCGACCCGGCTCCACCACCCTGACTCACCCCCGCCTGTACCCGGCCGTCGGTCCCCGGCCCAGGGGCGTCGGTACCCCCGAGTCTCAAGGTCCCGGACCCCGTCCCACTACACATGCCCCGGAGTGCGCCGCTGTACCCGCCGGACACGTCACCCTTCCGGTGGACGGCGCGAGGGCTCGACCCTCACACGTCGTCCACCGCCCATCGTCCCAGGTGTCCGCCCTCCGGGGAGGGACGGTTCGTCACGTTCCGGCCACGACTGGTCCGACCCGGGTGCCCGGCGCGGCGCCCGTTGCACCGACGTCGCAGCCCCCGTGCGGGGACCGCACCCCGGCCCTTGCCAGGACCTTCTCCCGGCTGTGACGGTGGGCACCCTGGCGGCCGGCGCGGGCCACCGCACACCGCTCGACGGAGGGAGGACGGTCCCATGACCAACGCCGCCGAACAGGCCGAGGAGAAGGCGCCCAGCACCCAGGTCCCCGACATGACCGAGGTGCTCGCCGACGCCCCCACCAACTGGGGCAAGTGGGGCCCGGACGACGAGGTCGGCGCGCTGAACTACCTCACCGCCGAGGAGGTCCTGCGCGGCGTGCAGCACGTCCGGCAGGGCCGGGTGTTCACCCTGCAGCGGCTGATCGGCGACCCCAAGGGCGACCCGGTGTGGCCCGGGCGCAAGCCGGCCGAGCGGACGATGATCCTCGACGAGTCCAGCTGGGACTCCCCCGACGCCCCGCAGTTCCCGGGCGGCCTGCACTACGCCGACGACAAGATCAACGCCTTCCTGCAGGGCTCCACGCAGTACGACGCGCTGGGCCACGTCTGGTACGACGGCAAGATCTGGCACGGCTACGACGCCCGGACGACGGTGGGCGGCATGGACCGGGCCAGCGTCGAGCCGATCGCCCGCAAGGGCGTCGTCGGCCGCGGCATCCTCCTCGACATGGCCCGCTTCCTCGGGAAGGAGACGCTGGCCAAGGGCGAGACCTTCACCCACGAGGACCTGATGGCCTGCGCCGAGGCCCAGGGCGCCCGGATCGAGAAGCGCGACGTCCTGCTGGTCCGGACGAACTTCCTGCAGCTGTTCCACGAGCAGGGCGATGCGTTCTACGAGGGCTTCAACGAGCCGGGCCTGGTGTACAGCCCCGAGCTGGTGCGCTGGTTCCAGGAGACGGAGATCCCCAACCTGACCACCGACACCATCGCCAACGAGGTCACCTTCGACCCGGACAACGGCACCGCACTGCCGCTGCACTGCGCGCTCATGCGCAACCTCGGGGTCACCCTGAGCGAGATCGCCGACCTCGAGGAGCTGGCCGCCGACTGCGCCGAGGACCGGCAGTACGCCTTCCTCTACGCGGCCGCGCCGCTGAAGATCCACCAGGCCACCGGCGCGCCGGTCAACCCCATCGCGATCAAGTAGCCGACCGTGAGCGTCTACACGGACCGGCCGTGGCTGTCCCTCTACCCGGAGGGCCAGCCGGCCGACATCACGCCGGAGCACGCCACGGTGCTCGAGGTCTTCGAGGCCTCGCTCGCCGCGGCGCCGGACGCCGTGGCGATCCGCTACTTCGACGGCGTCCTCACCTTCGCCGACCTCGACGCCGCCTCCGACGCGCTGGCGGTGGGCCTGGCCGAGGCCGGCTTCGCCCCCGGCGACCGGATGGGCCTGTACGTGCAGAACGACCCGGCGTTCGTCATCGGGTTGCTCGGCGCGTGGAAGGCCGGCGGCGCCGCGGTGGCGATCAACCCGATGAACAAGGCCCGCGAGCTCACCTACCTGCTCACCGACTCCGGGGCCACGGCGCTGCTGTGCCTGGAGGAGCTGTACACGTCGGTGGCCCGCGACGTCCTGCCGGGGACGCAGGTGCGCACCGTGGTCACCTGCTCGGCCCTGGACCGGCAGTCGCGCGACGACCCGCGGGTCCTCGGCGACGTGGAGCGGGACCGGCCCGAGGGCACCCTCGACCTGGAGGAGCTGGTCGCCACCCACGCCGGCCGGGAGCCGGCGCCGGCGTCCCTCACCGGGGACGACGTGGCGATCCTGACCTACACCTCGGGGACGACGGGCGTGCCCAAGGGGGCGATGAACACCCACGCGAACATGGTGTTCAACGCCTGCGCCTACCGGGACTGGATGCGGCTGACCCCGGACGACAGCGTCCTGGGCGTCGCGCCGCTGTTCCACATCACCGGGCTGGTCGGGCACGTCGCCGTCGCACTGCTGGTGCCCTGCCCGCTGGTGCTGGCCCACCGGTTCCACCCCGAGGTGGTGCTCGAGGCGATCCGCGAGCACCGGCCGACGTTCACCGTCGGGTCGATCACCGTGTTCATCGCGCTGTCCGGGGGGCCCGGCGTCGGGCGGGAGGACTTCGCCTCGCTGCGGACCATCTACTCCGGTGGCGCGCCGATCGCCCCGGCGGTGACCGACTCCTTCGAGGAGAAGACCGGGCGGTACATCCACAACATCTACGGCCTCACCGAGACCAACTCGCCCTCGCACGCGGTGCCGCTGGGCCGCAGGGCGCCGGTGGACCCGAACTCGGGGGCGCTGTCGGTGGGGGTGCCGGTCTACAACACCGTCGTCCGGATCCTCGGCGAGGACGGCGCGGAGCTCCCGCCCGGCGAGGTGGGCGAGATCGTGACGTCCGGACCCCAGGTCGTGCCCGGGTACTGGGGCAAGCCCGAGGCGACCGCGGAGTCCCTGCCCGGCGGGGAGCTGCGCACCGGCGACGTCGGGTTCATGGACGAGCAGGGCTGGTTCTACCTGGTCGACCGCAAGAAGGACATGATCAACGCGGCCGGCTACAAGGTCTGGCCCCGCGAGGTCGAGGACGTCCTCTACGGGCACCCGGCGGTGCGCGAGGCGGCGGTGGTCGGCGTCCCGGACGAGTACCGGGGGGAGTCGGTCAAGGCGTTCGTCTCGCTCAAGCCCGGCTCCTCCGTGACACCGGAGGAGGTCATCGCCTTCGCCAGGGAACGCATGGCCGCCTACAAGTACCCGCGGACGGTGGAGATCGTCGAGGAGCTGCCCAAGACGACGACCGGGAAGATCCTCCGCCGGGAGCTCCGCGACCGTGACGCCTGAGTGAGCATCGCAGGGAGCGCCAGCGACCGAGGAGCGGAGCGAGGGCGGAGCGGTCGCCATGGGCACCGCGACCAGCAGAGCTGAGCGGGGCGAGATCGGCGATCTCGTACGCTTCCGCCCCGGGGGGCCGGCGAGGTCGCCGATCTCGCCGTGCGCGGCGACGCCGACGGTGACGACGACGACGACGACGAAGGACGAGGTGGGGCGACGATGCCCGAGACCGTGACCCGCGAGGACGCCGGCGGGGTCGCCACGATCACCATGCTGCGGCCGGGGCTGACCCACCTGTCGCGGCGCGAGCTGCTCGACGTCGTCCGCGAGGTCGCCGCCGACGACTCGGTGCGGGCCGTGGTGCTCACCGGCACCGGCCGCGCCTTCTGCGTCGGGCAGGACCTCGGCCAGCACGTGGAGGCGCTCCGGGGGAACGCCGCGACGTCGCTGTCGGTGGTCGAGGACGAGTACAACCCGCTGGTGCTGGCCCTCGCCGGGCTGCGGGTGCCGGTCGTCGTCGGGGTCAACGGGGCCTGCGCCGGCGCGGGGCTGGGCATCGCGCTGGCCGGTGACCTGCGGGTGGCGGCCGCGGGCGCCAAGTTCACCACCGCGTTCGCCGGCATCGGGCTGTCCAGCGACTCGGGCCTGGCCTCCCGCCTGGTCCACTGCGTCGGCGGCTCGCGCGCGGCCGAGCTGCTGCTGCTGCCCGAGCCGTTCCTCGCCGAGACCGCGGCGCAGTGGGGGCTGGTGCACCGGGTCGTCGAGCCCGAGCGCGTGCCGGCCGAGGCGCAGGCGCTGGCCGCGCGGCTGGCCGCCGGACCCACGGCCGCCTACCGGGCGATCAAGACCGTGCTGGCGACGGCGGCCACCGACTCCCTCGAGGACACCCTGGCGCTCGAGGCCCGGCTGCAGATCGACCTGGGCCGCACCGACGACCACCGCGAGGCCGTCGAGGCCTTCCTGGACAAGCGCGCTCCGCAGTTCACCGGTCACTGAACGCATGCCCCGCGCTGCGGCGCGTGCCGACACGAGCGACCGCGCGGGACCGGTCCGGCACCCCGCCGGATCCGGAGTCGCGCGGTGACAGGCTGCAGCGATCCGGCGGGCGGGGCGGCGGGAGGGGCGGCACGTGACGGGGTCCACCAGGTCCGGTGAGCTCGGGACGACGGGGGCGCACCGGCCCCTGCCCCGGCGGGTGGTGCTGGCCGGGAACGTCGCGCAGCACCCACCGCCGCCGCCCTCGCGGCCGGCGGTGACCAGCGAACTCGCCCCGCCGGTCGCCCGTGGCCGCCAGCCCTGCCCGCCGAGCGTGCGGGCCGCCGTGGCGCTGTGGTGCGCCGGCTGCCTGGCCGCGGTCACCGGCCTGTCCGCCGCGCTGCTGGACCTCGGGGCGCTGCGCGACCGGCTGGCCGCGCTCGCGGCCGTCGAGGACCCCGCCGCGCCTCCCGACCTGGTCGCCGACGGCGTGCAGGCCACCCTCGTGCTGGTGCTCGGCGGCGTGGCCGCGCTGGTCGCCGTCTCGCTGCTGTGGGCGGCGCTGCTGCGGCGCGGGCGAGGGTGGGCCCGCTGGGCACTGCTGCTCACCGCGGTGCCGGCCGTGGCGGCCCTCGGCGTGGCGCAGGCCGTCGTCGCCGGGGGCGCCGACCTGGACCGGTGGGCGCTACTGGCCGCCGCCGGCCTGTGCGTGCTCGCCCTCGTCCCGCTGCTCGGCCGCCGGGCCCGGGCCGCCCACCACCACCGGCGCTGACCCGTCCAGCCCGGCGAGCAGCGCCTCGCAGGCCCGGACGACGACCTCGGCGGCGTCCGCGGCCTCCCGCGCGGCCAGCGGGTCGTCGGCGGCGTCCCGCCAGCGGGCCAGTGCCTCCAGCGCGGCGGTCCGCAGCTCGCCGTCCGGGGTGCCGTCGGGCAGCCCGAGCCGGACGGTGGGGCCGGTGCCCTCGGCGCCGAGCAGCCGCTCCCCCTCCGCCCGCAGGTCCGCCGGCAGCGGGCTGCCGGCCGCGCGGGAGCGGGCCAGCAGGTCCAGCTCGGCGAGGTCCGGGGTGGCCAGGCGCAGCCGTTCCAGGCCCGCCCGCAGCTCGCCGTCCCCGGCGACGGGGTGCTCGGCCAGCACCGACTCCAGCAGCCGCAGCGCCGTCCCGGCCCGCAGCTGCGCCCCCCGGTCGGTGAAGTGCACCCGCAGCAGCCGCTGCAGCTCGGCCAGCCCGCTGCGCTGCAGCAGCTCCTCGGCCAGCGCGCCGGCGTCCGGGACCCCGGTCCGCACCAGCGCGATCGACAGCCGGACGCCGAACAGGCCCAGCCGGTCCAGCAGCGCGGCCCGCACCTCGGCCGACAGCGGCACCGGCGCGTCGGGCCGGGTGAAGCGGTCGGCGGTCAGCAGCACCCGGGACACCTGCGACTGGTCGGCGTCGGCCAGGGCGCGCAGCGCGACGTAGTCGCCGTGCCGCAGCGTCCGGCCGGCCAGCGCGAGCAGTCCGGCGACCGGCACCACCGCCGAGCTCACCGCCCGCACCCGCGGGTCGGCCGACATCCGCCGGGCCACGGTCTCCGCCGCGAGCAGCGCGTCCAGCCGGCCGACCCCGACCTCGTCGGCGCGGGAGAGCACGGTGATGGTGGTGGTCAGGGCGCCCTCGCCGCCGGTGCCGGCCTGGAAGGCGGCCAGGACGGCGACGTCCTCGGGCTGCGGCTGGCGGGTGAGGAAGACGACGGCGTCGGCCCCGGCCGGGCCCCCGTCGGTACCCAGGAAGCCGTGGGTGCGCGCGCTCGTGCCGGTCGACAGCGAGGCGATCCCCGGGGTGTCGACCACGGTCGCCGGCCGCAGGTCGTCGGCCGGCCAGTCCACGACCAGCTGCGCGACCTCCTCCGGCGGGGTGCCGTCGAGCTCCAGCAGCAGCCCGCCGTCCGCGCGGCGCACCGGCAGGGTCCGCCGTCCGCCGTCGGTGCCGTGCAGCTGCACCCGCGGGGTGGCGCCGTGCCGGTAGTGGGTGACCACCCGGGTGCACTCGCCGGCGTCGGTGGGCGCGACCCGCGCGCCGACCAGCGCGTTGAGCAGCGTCGACTTGCCCGACTTCACCCGGCCGACCAGCGCCAGGCGCAGCGGCTCGTCCAGCCGCCGGCGCTGGGCCCGCAGCCGGTCGGCGACCGCGGGGAGGTCCCGGTGGAGCGCCAGCGCGTCGTCCAGCAGCGCGCGGACGTCGTCCAGGGCGGCGCTCACGCCGCGGGCACCGCGGCCCGGCCGAGGGAGCGGACGTCGGCGGCCAGCCGGTCGAGCTGGTCGCGCCGCTGGCGCAGGGAACGGACGCGGGCGTCGCGCTCGGCGGTGGCCTCCCGGGTGGCGCGCTGGGCGGCGGCGACCGCGTCGGCCAGCGACCGGGACATCTCCTCGGCGGTGTCGGTGATCAGGTCGCGCAGCGTGCGGGAGACGGTGCGCAGCCGGTCCTTGAGGTGCTTGCCGACCTGGAACACCACCTCGTCGAGGTGCCGGCGCACCACGGCCTTGGCGTCCGTCCGGCGCCGCTGCAGGCGCTGCTTCTGGTCGTCGTTGTACGCCTTGCGGCCGAGCAGGACGCCGGCGGCGACGGAGACCGGGTTGATGATCGCCATCCCCGCCAGGCTGGTCACCAGGCCGGTCATGAGGACGCCGGTGTAGGAGCCGCGCAGCCCGATGAGGGTGCGCTCGCGCAGCGTCATGGCGCCGTCGTCCACCGCCGGCAGGTCGACCAGGCCGGCCAGCGCGTCACCGGCGGCGCCGACCGACAGCGCGGGCACCGCGCCGCCGCCGTCCCGGGCGAACTGCTCGATGACCCGCGCCGCCAGCCACTCGGAGCGCTGCTCGGCCCACACGTAGCTGTCGGCGACCGCCGCGGCGATCCGCCGGTCCAGCCACTCGGCCAGCTCCGGCCACGCCGGGCCGGGGTCCTGCGCGTCGATGGCCTCCTCGGCCTCGCGGATCACCGCCCGCGAGCGGTCGCGCAGGTCGAAGTCGATGTCGGCCACCAGGTCGGCGACGCCGTCGGCCAGCACCTGCTGCCAGCGCGAGGAGCGGCGACGCAGGTCGTCGGCGGCCGACCGGGCCTCCTCGAGCCCGCGCAGCAGCCCGTCGCGGGAGGCCGGGTCCTCCAGGCCCGCCAGCTCCGAGCGGACCGCGAGGGACAGGTGCTCGGTGACCGCGGTGAGGTCGTGCACCAGCGCCCGGCGGGTGAGGACCTCGGCGCGGTCGGCGACCTCGCGGCGCAGGTGGGTGGTCAGCGCGCCGATCCCGGACTCCTCGTGCAGCTCCCGGTCGCGGTGTTGCACCGCCAGCTGGGCGAGCGGGGAGGAGACGGCGAACAGCGGCGCCTCGAGGCCGCGGCGGGCGAGGTGCGCCCGGTCGAGGTCGGCGATCTCACGCCAGTGCGGGCAGGCGTCGGTCTTGGTGAGGACGCACACCACCGTCGGGCACAGCGCGGCCGCCTGCTCCAGGAAGGCCATCTCCGGGGCGGTGAACTCCTGGCTGGCGTCGGACACCAGCAGGACGGCGTCCGCGGTGGGCAGCAGGTCGACGGTGCGCAGCGCGCGGTGCGAGCCGACACCGCCGACCCCGGCGGTGTCCACGATCTCCAGCCCGTCCAGCAGCCGGCGCGGCAGCTCCACCTCCGCCTGCACCAGCCGCTCGGTGCCGTCCCCGGTCACGCGGACGGCGACCTGGTCGATCGGCACCGGCACCCGCTCGGTCGGCCCGTCGTCGTCGGCCTGCGGCCCCGTGGCCAGGACCAGGCTGGCGCGCGGCACCTCGCCGGCCCGCACGACCGTGGGGACGACGGTGGCCACGTCGTCGGCCACCGGGCAGACCGGCGCGCCGACCAGCGCGTTGACCAGCGAGCTCTTGCCCTGCTTGGGCTCGCCGACGACGAGCACGCGCACCCGCGGGTCCGCGCTGCGGGCGCGGGCCTGGAGCAGCCGCCGGTGCAGGTCCGGCCGCTCGCACGCCTGCGCGAGGGCCACCGCCCGGTCGAGCACCTGCCCTGACGCGACCACGGACACCTCCTGACGACCCCGTCGTCCTACCACCCGGGGAACCGGCCGGACAGCCAGCACGCCGGGTCCCGGTCGCCCCCGTGGTGCGACCGGGACCCGGCGGACCCGGCGTCAGTCGACGGTGACCTCCTCGACCTCGGCCTCGGCGTCGTCGACGGCCACGGCGTTGCCGTTGAGCGAGTCGTCGACTCCGTCGTCGTCGGAGTTGAAGCTGTCGTCGAAGGCGTTCTTGACCACCGTGACGTCGTTGTCCTCCGACGAGGTGTCGTTGTCCTCGGACAGGTCGTTGCCGCTGAAGGAGTCGTCGACCCCGTCGTCGTCGGACAGGTCGTTGCCGTTCAGCGAGCCGTTGAACGAGTCGTCCACCCCGTCGTCGTCGGACAGGTCGTTGCCGTTGAACGAGCCGTTGACGCTGTTGTCGGTCGTCGAGCGGTCCGAGGAGTCGTTGCCGACGTTCTCCTTCGACAGGTCGTTGCCGTTGAACGAGTCGTCGACCCCGTCGTTGTCCTGCGAGAGGTCGTTGCCGTTGAACGAGTCCTCGACGCTGTCGTCGGTGTTGAAGCTGTCCTCGATCCGCACGGACTCGTCGTTGCCGACGTCCGTCGAGTCGTTGACCAGGTCCCCGTCGCCGCTCTCGCGGTTGAGGTCGTCGAACCGGACGTCGACGTCGGTGTTGCCGACGTCCTCGGAGTCGGTGACGACCGTGTTCCCGTCGCCCTCGGTGACGACCACGTTGTTGTCGCGGACGTCGACGTCGGTGTTGCCGGAGTCGCGCACCGAGTTGTCGCTGTTGTCGACCAGGGAGTCCTCGACGTCGTCGCCGGCGACGATCCCGCCCTCGTTGTCGACCTGGGTGACGTCGCCCTCCACGTCGCCGAAGATCGCCTGCGCGTCGCCGCTGACCCAGATGCTGTGCGAGGCGTCGATCTGGACGGTCGTCTCGGTGGAGGAGTGGTGGACCTCCTGCAGGTGGGTGATGACCATCGTCTCGGTGCCGCCGGCCGGCGCGGGGGCGGAGGACCCGCCGCCGCCTCCGGAGGGACCGTCGTCGTCCTCGTCCTCGTCCCGGCCGACCGGCTCGACCTCCGAGCGGTCCCCGTCCCCGTCCTCGTCCTCGACCGGCCGGGGCTGGGGGCGGGCGGCCTCGTCGGTGTCGCAGTCGCGCCCGCGGTCGCCGGCGTCCTCCTGCTCGTCGCGGCCGGCCCAGCCGCTCACCGTGGCGAAGTCGGACACCATCGGCACGAGGTCGGCGACCTGCTCCGGCGTGGTGTCGGACAGGCCGGCGGCGTCCAGCGCGCCCTGCGGGTCGGCCCGGTAGGCGGCGGCCTTCGCCGGGTCGCGGAACAGGCCGAGGATGAAGTCGAGCAGCGTGCTCGCGACGGTCGACATGGCTGCACTCCTGGGTCTCGCGCCGTCCGCCGTCGGCCGGCTGCTGCGGCGCAGTCCACCCCGCTCGCCGTCCCCCGGCATCGGGGAGCCGCCCCCTGTCGCCCGATGCGGATGGGGGGTGTCCGCTGACTCTCGGTTAGTGGCTCCGGGGTGTCGCCCCCTACTGACGGTCTGCACCGAACTCCACCCCGTGACGCGAGGGACACGCGCG